>JBGPLD010000273.1:0-3276 GCA_041486325.1 Gammaproteobacteria bacterium | reverse complement strand
CGCTTCATTTCCATGCGGTTGAGGAAGCTCATGCCGAGCAGCGCAAACGGCAGGACGATGCCTTCCATGACGACCGCGTCGACGCTGTTCACGGTGATTCCGCCCACGCGCACGCTGTCGAGCTTCACCCGGTATGCCGGCGCCGGGCCGTTGGCCGTATTCATGAGGCTAGGCTGCCCTTTGCGGAAATCGATCCCCAGCCGGCCGGCGTCGGCTGCGGAAAGCGCGACGAGGGTGGCTCCCGTGTCGAGCAGAAAGCGGATCGTGCCGCCGTTGATCTGCCCGTCCACGACGAAATGGCCGTTGCCGTCGGCGTTCAGCGTCACGCTCTGCGCCGAGGCGCTGCGCACTGCGGCCGAGTACTGCTGGCCCATCTGCAGAGTCTTTTTTTGCCCGCCGATGTCGAAGGTCGCAGAATCGCGGTCGGACGAGATCAGGGTCACGCCCTCGGCGGTTTTCTCCCCAACCGAGAGCGTTCGGATCGCGCCCCCGTCGATCGTCACCACGGCCTTTCCGGGGAACAGGCCGACCACGCTCAAGTCGGTGGCCGAGGCGACGCCGGCCAATGGGAAAAGCAGGAATGCTCTTATACAATGGCGCAGGCTGATCACAAGTTCCCTCCCCGCATGAAACCGGTTGCCATTTTCCGTCACAGCATCACCGAAGGTCCGGGGTATTTTGCCACATTCCTCGACGAGCGCAGCGTACCCTGGATCCTCGTCCAGGTGGATGCGGGCGAGGCGGTGCCGGCGGATCCGCACAAATTCTCCGGCCTCGCGTTCATGGGCGGGCCGATGAGCGTGAACGACAGGCTGCCGTGGATTCCGAAGGTGCTCGAGCTTGCGGGCAAGGCGATGAATGCCGATATTCCCGTGCTCGGGCATTGCCTCGGCGGCCAGCTCATGTCGAAGGCTCTGGGCGGCCGGGTGACGCGCAACGCGGTCAAGGAAATCGGCTGGGGCGCAGTCGCCGTAGAGGACAACGAGCCGGGCCGGAAGTGGTTCGGCGCGACGCGCGAATTCCTTTCCTTTCACTGGCACGGGGAGACTTTCAGCATCCCGCCGGGCGCGACCAGGATCGCGGCGAGCCCCTGGTGCACGAACCAGGCCTTCGTGCTGGGCAAGCACCTCGGCATGCAATGCCACGTCGAGATGACGCCCGAGCTGATCCGGTCGTGGTGCGACGACTGGGAAAAGGAACTGATCTCCAAGGCGGGCCCGTCGGTGCAGACGCCCGCGCAGATGATCGAGCAGCTCGAGGACCGGGTACGCTCGCTCAATGCGATCGCGGCGCGGCTGTACGAGCGCTGGATCGAGGGACTGAAGGGCTAGTCCCTGAAATTCCCGAACTGCACCGGAATGTCTGCGACCGATTTCCGCACCAGCTGGATCGCCTCCTGCAGGTCGTCCTTCTTCGCGCCGGAGACGCGCACCGCGTTGCCCTGGATGCTCGCCTGCACCTTGAGCTTCGCGTCCTTGACGAGCTTCACGATGCTCTTGGCTTTTTCCTGCTCGATGCCGGCCTTGACGTTGAATGCCTGCTTCACCTTGGTTCCGCCGATCTTCTCGACGGGTTTCGGATCGAGCATGCGCACGTCCACGCCGCGCTTGGCGCATTTGCCCATGAACACCTCCGTCACCTGCTTCAGCTTGAAATCGTCGTCGGCGTAGAGCGTCAGCACGAGCTCGGCCTGTTCGATGCGCGCATCCGAGCCCTTGAAGTCGAAGCGGTTTGCAATTTCCTTGTTGGCCTGATCGGCGGCGTTCTTCAGCTCGACCTTGTTGATTTCGGAGACGATATCGAATGAAGGCATGGCGGACCTCGGCGAGTCGGTGCGGCGATTATACCCAAGGCGCCGCGCGAGGCCCGGCCGCGTCCGGTGCTGGGGTATCATTCTCCGGATCTGGTTCAATACAACTGGAGTCCCGGATGAGAGCGATTTTGATTTGCCTGCTGCTCGGTCTGTTTGGCCCGGCCTGCGCCCAGACGGCCGCCGAGATTTATCCGGGCAGGCCGCTGCGGATCATCGTCACAGTACCGCCGGGCGGGGCCGCGGACTTCATCGCGCGCACGGTCGGCGCGAAGCTCGCGGATTCCCTCGGGCAGCAAGTTCTGATCGAGAACCGCGCCGGCGCCTCCGGCACCATCGCCGCCGACGCAGTGGCGAAGGCCGTGCCCGACGGCTACACGCTGCTGCAGAATTCGATCACAACGCACGGCGTCGGCCCGCTCATCTTCTCGAAGCTGCCCTACGACTCGTTCCGTGACCTCGTCCCCATCACGCTGCTGGCCCGGCTGCCGCTGATCATGGTGGTGAACGCGGAGGTGCCGGCGGGCTCGGTCAGGGAATTTGTCGCGCTGACGAAATCGAAACCCGGAGCGTTCAGTTTTGCCTCCTCGGGGAACGGCGGCGCGCCGCACTTGACCGGCGAGCTGTTCAAGAGCGTGACCGGCGCCGACCTCTTGCACATTCCCTACAAGGGCAGCGGCCCGGCGGTGACCGATCTCGTCGCCGGTCGCGTGCAGGTGATGTTCGACGCCGCACCGTCGCTGCTGCCGAACGTCAAGGCGGGAAAACTGCGCGCGCTCGCGGCGGCCAGCCCGCAGCGCAACCGCCTGCTGCCCGAGGTCCCGACATTCGCCGAACTGGGTTATCCCGGAATCGAGGTGTCGCTGTGGTACGGGGTGATGGCGCCTGCGGGGACGCCGAAGGCGATAATCGAGCGCCTCAACGGCGAGATTGTCAAGATCCTGAACCTGCCCGACATCCGCGAGCGCTTCGCGTTGCAGGGCGCGGAAGCCGCCGGCGGCACACCCGAGCAGTTCGCCGCCTTCATGCGCGAGGAAATCAGCCGGTGGGAGCCGGTGGTGAGAAAGGCCGGCGTCAAAGCCGATTAGGGCTGCGGGCCATGCGTGAGTGAAGCGCCGATGACAGCCGCCTCGGCAAGAGACGACGTGACCGCGGATCTTGCGCGGTTCCTCGCCGAATCGCGCTGGAGCGATATTCCCCAGCCGGTGCGCCACGAGGCGAAGCGCGCGCTGCTCAACTGGCTCGGCTGTGCGCTGGGTGGCTGCCGCGACCAGGCGGTGGAGCGCGCGCTCGCCGCACTCGCCGAATTCGCTCTTCCGCGCCAAGCGGCGCTGATCGGCCGCAGCGAACGGCTCGATGTCCTCAATGCGGCGCTCATCAACGCGATGAGCTCCAATGCGCTCGACTACGACGATACGCACCTTCGCACGGTCATCCACCCGAGCGCGCCGGTCGCGGGCGCGCTG
>JBGPLD010000272.1:0-3280 GCA_041486325.1 Gammaproteobacteria bacterium | reverse complement strand
GGGCGCTTGCGCCGCGGGACCGGCTCGCGGCGCGGGCTTGCGCGCAGATCGAGCGCTATCTCGACGATCCGCAGTTTCGCTTCGATCTGCCGCTCGCGCCTCAAGGGACGGCGTTCCAGCGCCGCGTGTGGGAAAAGATCGCAGCCATCGGCCCGGGCCGCACGCGCAACTACGGCGAGATTGCGCGCGATCTGCGCTCGGCGCCGCGCGCCGTGGGCCAGGCCTGCGGCGCCAACCGCGTACCGCTTGTTATTCCCTGCCACCGCGTGCTTGCGGCGGGCGGCATCGGCGGCTTCGCGCACCACGAAGCCGGATTCCACCTCTCGGTGAAGCGCTGGCTCCTTGCGCACGAGGGTGCGAAAGCCTGACGCGATGAACGCGGACAACGCCGCGCTGCTGGACGAATTTTGCGACACAGTCTGGCTGGAGGATGGTCTGGCGAAAAACACGCTCGACTCCTACCGCCGCGACCTGCGCTTGTTTGCGCAATGGCTGGAGGCGCAGGGGCGCGCGTCGCTGCTCGCCGCGACCGAGGCGGATCTCTCCGGGTATTTCGCATGGCGCTTCGCGCAGCGCGGACGCGCGAACAGGCAAGGCATCAAGTCGAGCACCCAGGCGCGGCAGCATTCCAGCCTCAAGCGCTTTTACCGTTTTCTGGTGAATGCCGGGCGTACCAAGGCGGATCCGACTCTACGGCTCGATCCTCCCAAAAAATCGCAGCGATTTCCCCGGACGCTCTCGGAGGCCGACGTCGAGTCGCTGCTCGCGCAGCCGGATGTCAAATCGCTGCTCGGGCTTCGAGACCGGGCGATGCTCGAAGTGCTGTACGCGAGCGGCCTGCGCGTGTCCGAACTCACGCGCCTGAAACTCGTCGAGGTGAGCTTCGACATGGGCGTGGTGCGGATCTTCGGCAAGGGCTCCAAGGAGCGCCTGGTGCCGCTCGGCGAGGAGGCGCTGTCCTGGCTGCAGCGCTATTTCAAGGAGGCGCGACCGCAACTCCTGAAAAACCGGCCGAGCGACTACGCTTTCGTAACGGGACGGGGCGCGCCGATGACGCGGCAGGCGTTCTGGCATTTGATCAAGAGGCGAGCCGCCATCGCCGTACCGGGGAAAACGCTCTCGCCGCACACTCTGCGCCATGCATTCGCCACCCACCTGCTCAACCACGGCGCCGACCTGCGCGTGGTGCAGTTGCTGCTCGGCCACGCCGATATCTCGACCACGCAGATCTATACCCACGTGGCGAGGGAGCGGCTGAAGCAGCTGCATAAGGAGCATCACCCGAGAGGGTGAGCCGGGATTTCAGCAGACGTGCCTGCGCACGTCTGCTGCCGGCGAACGCCAGCCGCGGTGCATCGCGGCTGGCCGGGGAGGTGCCGAAATTCAGAAAGCGTCTAACCGCGGCTTCGCTCTATCGTGACGCCCACGCGCTTCGCGTCGCGCAGTACGCCGAGCTTGGAGATGCTCAGCTTGACGCGCGGAGCCTTGAAGTCCCGGACAATGAGATCGGCGATGCGCTCGGCGAGAATTTCGACCAGGCCGAAGCGCTCCTCGGCCAGCAGTGCGCGGATGTGCTCGACGACCACCCCGTAGTCGATTGTGTCCGCGACCTTGCCCGTCTTGAAAGCCGTCTTGCCGGGGAGGGCGATTTCGAGGTCGATCTCTATCGTCTGCGGAGCGACTTTTTCGTGACGGTAAAGTCCGATCCAGGCCTGAAGCCGCAGCTCGCGGATGAAGATCGTGTCCATGAAGACCGGGGGCGGGTGACCGGGGGTGGGAATGCGGCAGGGGTAAACTGTCAGCCGGCAATTCTAAGGGAAGGCGATGGCCACGACAGTGTTTATTTTGATTGCGTATCTGATCGGCTCGCTGTCGTTCGCGGTGATCGTCAGCCGGCTCTTCGGGCTTCCCGATCCGCGCAGCTACGGATCGGGCAATCCCGGCGCGACCAACGTGCTGCGCACCGGCAGGAAGCTGGCGTCGCTGCTGACGCTGGCGGGCGACGCCGGCAAGGGCTGGGCCGCGGTGTTCCTGGCGCAGCATTACGCCGCCGATCACGGCGTGGACGCGGGCGGCATCGCCGCGTGCGCCGTCGCGGTGTTCATCGGACATCTGTTTCCTTTGTTCTTCGGCTTCAAGGGCGGCAAAGGCGTGGCGACCGCGCTCGGCGTTCTGCTCGCGCTCGATGTCCGGCTGGGACTCGCGACGCTCGCGACCTGGATCGTCATCGCGCTGTTCTTCCGCTACTCCTCACTCGCGGCGCTGGTCGCCGCGGTCTTCGCGCCGTTCTACACTTTCTTCCTGTTCGGCGCGGGCCCGGCGCTGCCGGCGGCGATCCTGGTGTCGGGACTGCTCGTCTGGCGGCACAAGGAAAACATTCTCAAGCTCGTTGCCGGCAAGGAAAGCCGGATCGGGGAAAAGAAGGATTCAGGATCGGGGATTCAGGATCCAGGAAAAACCTGACCGGTCAGGCGGGCCGGAGCGTGTCCAAATCCCAGCGCGGTTTCACTGTGAATCCGCCTTTTGCTGAATCCTGAATCCTGAGTCCTCGATCCTGCGCTTGCAGGCGCAACGCGCCTGAGAGGCTGTCACGAAGCCCGGCACCCAAACGCAGGGCGCCGGCCAGGGCAATCATCGCGCCGTTGTCGGTGCAGAATTCCAGTTCCGGGTAGTACACGCGGAAATTGTCGCGACCGGCTGCGGCATCGAGCAGGGTGCGCAGGCGCGCGTTGGCGCCTACACCGCCGGCGACCACGAGCCGGTCGAGGGCCGTGCGCTCGACTGCCTCTCGGCACTTCGCCACCAGCACGTCGACGACCGCTTCCTGGAATGAGGCGGCAACATCGGCGCGCATTTGCGCGCCGATCGTAAAATCCTTGGCGCGCATTTGCGCGTCGATCGCGGCACTCCCGTCCCGGGTCTGCCGGCCGACGAGCGTCACCACCGCGGTCTTCAATCCGCTGAAGCTGAAATCGAGATTGCGGCCTTGCATTCTCGGAACAGTGAAGACCATCTTGGCTGCCTTCGCATTGCCCCGCTGAGCCAGCTTGTCCAAAACAGGTCCTCCAGGGTAGCCCAGACCAAGCAGCTTCGCGACCTTGTCGTAAGCCTCGCCCGCGGCGTCATCGCGAGTCCTGCCCAACACGGCGTACTGTTCAGGTGAGGGGATGAAGAAAAGCGTAGTGTGACCGCCTGAGACTATCAATGCTACTGCTGGATATTCGACCGGCGGATTTTCGAAGACCACGGAATAGACATGACCCTCAATGTGGTTCACGCC
>JBGPLD010000271.1:0-3284 GCA_041486325.1 Gammaproteobacteria bacterium | reverse complement strand
TACCGCAAGACGGGAGCATGGTTCGACGCGGTGATCCGGCGCTACGGAGAGGCGCTCAACTGGGTGCTCGACCGCCAGACCGCTACGCTGTGGGTCGCCATCGGCACGCTCGCGCTCACGGTGATCCTCTACGTCGTCGTGCCGAAAGGGTTCTTTCCGCTGCAGGACACGGGCGTGATCCAGGGCATCTCGGAGGCGCCGCAGTCGATCTCCTTTCCGGCCATGGCCGAGCGCCAGCAGGCGCTTGCACAAGCGATCCTGCAAGATCCGGCGGTGGAGAGCCTCTCTTCGTTCATCGGCGTGGACGGCACGAACACGACGCTGAATAGCGGCCGCATTCTCATCAACCTCAAGCCGAAGTCGGAGCGCCGCGCAGACGTCGCCGAAGTGATCCGCCGGCTGCAAGCGAAGCTCGCCCGGGTCGAGGGGATTTCGCTCTACATGCAACCGGTGCAGGACCTGACCATCGAGGACCGCGTGAGCCGCACGCAATACCAGTTCACGGTCGAGGACGCCAATCCGGACGAGCTTGCAGTCTGGGTGCACCGTCTGGTCGATCGGCTCGCGCAATTGCCGCAGCTTGCCGATGTGACGAGCGACCTGCAGGATCAGGGGCTGCAGGCATTTCTCGCGATCGACCGCGACACGGCGGCGCGGCTCGGCATCACGCCGGCGGCGATCGACACTGCGCTTTACAATGCTTTCGGCCAGCGCCTCATCTCGACCATCTTCACCCAGGCGAACCAGTATCGCGTTGTGCTCGAGGTTAAGCCCGAATTCCGCAGAGGGCCGGAGGCGCTGAAGGATATTTACGTCGCGTCCTCCTCCGGCGCGCAGGTCCCCTTGAGCACCATGACGACGGTCACGGAGCAGCCGGCTTTGCTCTCAGTGAACCACTTGGGCCAATTCCCGGCCGCGACCATTTCGTTCAATATCGCGCCCGGGGCTTCGCTCGGCGACGCGGTTAAGGCGATCGAAGCGCAAGCGCAGGCGCTCGGATTGCCGCCTTCGGTGCGCGTGAGCTTCCAGGGCGCCGCGCTTGCATTCAGGGCGTCGCTCGCGAACGAGCTGTTGCTGATCCTCGCGGCGGTCGTGACCATGTACATCGTGCTCGGCGTCCTGTACGAGAGCTACATCCACCCGATTACCATTCTCTCGACCCTGCCCTCCGCGGGCGTCGGTGCGCTGCTCGCGCTCATGCTCGCGCGCACCGATCTCGGCGTCATTTCCGTCATCGGCATCATTCTCCTGATCGGCATCGTCAAGAAGAACGCGATCATGATGATCGACTTCGCCCTGGAGGCCGAGCGCAAGGAAGGCAAGAGCCCGCGCGATGCGATCTATCAGGCGTGCCTGCTGCGCTTCAGGCCGATCATGATGACCACCATGTCGGCGCTGCTCGGCGCGCTGCCGCTGATGCTGGGAACCGGCGTGGGCTCGGAGCTGAGGCACCCGCTCGGCATCACCATGGTCGGCGGCCTGATCGTGAGCCAGGCGCTCACGCTTTTCACCACGCCGGTGATCTACCTCTGGTTCGACCGCCTGGCGCGCGGTGGAGGAAGAATTAAGGAAGTTCCGGGTCTGCCATGAACCTGACCGAACTCTTCATCCGGCGTCCCGTCGCCACGACTCTTCTCACCGCAGGCATCACGCTTGCCGGAGCGGTGGCGTTCGGGCTGCTGCCCGTTTCGCCGCTGCCCCAGGTGGATTTCCCGACGATCTCGGTGCAGGCGCAGCTGCCGGGGGCAAGCCCGGAGGTGATGGCGGCGACGGTGGCGACGCCGCTCGAGCGGGCGCTGGGACGCATCGCGGGCGTCACCGAGATGACCTCATCCTCTTCGCTCGGCAACGCGCGCGTCACACTGCAATTCGACCTCAATCGCAGCATCGACGGCGCCGCGCGCGACGTGCAGGCCGCGATCAACGCCGCGAGGAGCCAGTTGCCGACGAGCCTGCCGCGGAATCCCACTTACCGCAAGGTGAACCCGGCGGACGCGCCGATCATGATTCTCGCGCTCACTTCGAACACCCTGGACCAGGGGCAGATGTACGACGCGGCCTCGACCGTCCTCGCGCAGAAGATCTCGCAAATCAACGGCGTCGGGCAGGTCACGGTGGGCGGCAGCTCGCTGCCCGCGGTGCGGGTCGAGCTGAATCCGACGGCGCTCAACAAGTACGCCATCGGGCTGGACGAGGTTCGCACCGCCCTCGCCGCGGCAAACGCCAACCGGCCCAAGGGCTCCGTTGAGGAGGGCGACCGCCACTGGCAGATTCAAGCCGACGACCAGGCGAAGAAGGCGAGCCAGTACCTGTCGCTCATCGTCGCCTACCGAAACGGCGCCGCAGTGCGGCTCCCGGACGTTGCCGAAGTCGTGGATTCCGTAGAGGACCTGCGCAATGCCGGCTCGTCCAACGGCAAGCCCTCGGTGCTCGTCGTCATCAACCGCCAGCCGAACGCCAACATCATTGAAACGGTCGACCGCGTCCGGGACCTGCTGCCGCTCTTGCAGGCATCGATCCCGAGTGCGGTCAATCTCAACGTGGTGCTCGAGCGCACCAGCACCATTCGCGCGTCGCTGCGCGAGGTCGAGCGCACGCTTCTCATCGCGATGGGGCTGGTGATCATGGTGGTGTTCGTGTTCCTGCGCAACGCGCGTGCCACGCTCATTCCGGCAGTGGCGGTGCCGGTGTCGCTGGTGGCCACTTTCGGCGTGATGTACCTCGCGGGCTTCAGCCTGAACAACCTCTCTCTCATGGCGCTCACCATCGCCACCGGCTTCGTCGTCGACGACGCGATCGTGGTGCTGGAGAACATTTCGCGCCATATCGAAAAAGGCGTGCGGCCATTCCAGGCGGCGTTGATGGGGGCGCGGGAAGTAAGCTTCACCGTGCTGTCCATGAGCTTATCGCTCATCGCGGTGTTCATCCCGATCCTCCTCATGGGCGGAATCGTCGGGCGTCTGTTCCGCGAATTCGCGGTGACGCTGTCGGTCGCGATCCTCGTTTCGCTCGCCGTGTCGCTCACCACCACGCCGATGATGTGCGCGCTGCTGCTCAAGGCGCCGGAGGCGCGCCGCCCTGGAAAACTTTTTCTTGCCAGCGAACGCATGTTCCAGTGGATGCTCGCAGAGTACGAGGCGAGCCTCGGCTGGGCGCTGCGCCACTCGCGCCTGATGCTCGTCATCCTCGCCGCGACGGTCGGGCTGAATATCTACCTGTACATCATCGTGCCCAAGGGCTTCTTTCCGCAGCAGGACACCGGGCGCATGATCGGCTCGATCCAG
>JBGPLD010000270.1:0-3290 GCA_041486325.1 Gammaproteobacteria bacterium | reverse complement strand
GCGGCGGCGCCCCTTGTAGGGCGCCTTCCACAGCCACAGGATGAGCGGCAGGTAGATGAGCACGTTGACCAGAAGGCCGGCCGGCGGGTCCAGCAGCAGCATCAATCCGCCGCCCACCGCCGGACCCATGAGAATTCCCAGATAGCGGCCCGTCGCGTTCAGCCGGACCGCGCTCGCCAGTTGCTCCCGCCCGACGATGTCGTAGATCAGGAGCTGGCTCGCGGGTCCCCACAGCACGCCGGCGAGCCCGTGCACCGTGAGCAGCACGACCGCGTGCCACATCTGGATCATGCCGGTAAGAAACAGCAGCCCCCATGCAAGCGAAACGCTCATGAACAGGAGCTGCGCGATCTGGATGACGCGCCTGCGATCGTAGCGGTCCGCCAGGGCGCCGGAGTACACCGAGAACAGAAGAAAAGGCAGCCAGTGGCTGAGCACCGCAAACCCTCCCAGCGCCGGAGAATGAAAAGTCTCGAACATCACCCAGTAGCTGATGACGTGCTCGATGTTGTCGGCCATCATCGCCAGCGCCGAGGTGATGAAATAGGCGCGGAACCCGGGATGACGAAGCGCTGCGAAAGCCAGATGCTTGCGACCATCGGCCGCAGGTCGTTCCGCGGGTTCCACGTTTCCTGCGCCGGATTCGCTGTTCAGGCCTGCCGGGAAAGCGGCGGGACCGTTCGCGGCTTGCGGTCCGGGCCGGTGGCGACATAGGTGAGCGTCGCCTCGGTCACCTTGACGGTCTCGATGTCGGTGGGGTTGCGCTGCGCGTACACCTCGACGTTGACCGTGATCGAAGTGTTGCCCACGCGCACGATCTCCCCGTAGAAGGAGAGCACGTCGCCGATGAACACCGGCTGCTTGAACTGGAACGAATTCACCGCGATCGTGGCGACGCGTCCACGGGCGTGGCGCGCGGCGAGCACGCCGCCGGCGATGTCCACCTGCGACATGATCCAGCCGCCGAAGATGTCGCCGTGCTGGTTGGCGTCGGCGGGCATCGGCACCACGCGCAGCACCGGCTCCTTGCCTTCGGGCAGGGTCACCACGCTCGCCACGAATCAATCCTTGCTGCCGGGGTAATGGAGTGGCCCGCCGCGAAGGATTTCACGATCGGCGACCGGCCAGGTAGTGCAAGGGTCCGCCGCGGAAGGGCGCGAACCCGGTGCCGAATATCAGACCGGCATCGGCGAGATCGGCGTCGGCAACGATGCCTTCGGCGACCGCCGCCTGCGCTTCCTTTAGATAAGGCGCGAGAAGCGTTTCGGTCAGCTCCGGATCCGCGATGCCTGTGGCTCCCTTTTTCGCTTTACCCTTCTCCCATATATAGAAACCGCGGCCGGATTTCCTGCCGAGATTTCCGGCGCTCACCAGCTCGGACAATTTCTTCGGGGGCGCGGCCTGATCGCCCGCCAGCTCCTTGCCCACGGCCATGCAGATGTCGAGGCCGACGGTATCGGCGAGCTCGATCGGCCCCATGGGCATGCCGAAAGCGGTGGCCGCGGCATCGAGCGTCTCGGGCGCGACGCCTTCGTCCACCAGCCGCAGCGCCTTGTTGATGTAGGGCCCGAGCACGCGGTTGACGAGAAAGCCGGGGGAATCCTTCACCGGCAGCGGCAGCTTGTCGATCTGGCGCACGAAGGCGGCCGCCTTCTTTGCGATCTCGCGGTCGGTGCGCTCGCCGGCGACGATCTCGACGAGCTGCAACTGCGGGACCGGGTTGAAGAAGTGTATGCCGACGAGGCGCGACGGGTTCCTGAATTTGGCGCTGATGTCCGCGAGCTTCAGGCTCGAGGTGTTCGAGGCGAGGATCGCGTCGGGCCTTGCCGCCGCTTCGAGCTTCGCGAACAGTTCGCGCTTCGCCTGAAGATTCTCGAAGATTGCCTCGATGACGACGTCCGCCCGGCGCACCCCATCTCCCGCGGTGTCGGGGATCAGCCGGTCGGACGCGTCGCGCACGGGGATCCTGTCGCGCAGCCGCCGCCGGAAAAGCTCCTGCGCGCGCTTCATGGCAGGCGCCAGGCGCTCGGGCGACTGGTCCTGCAGCGTCACGGTGAGGCCGCGCATCGCGCACCATGCGGCAATGTCCCCGCCCATCACGCCGGCGCCGATCACGTGCACGTGCTTCGCCTGGAAGCTGCTTTCCTTTCCTAGCGTCTTCATGCGCTCCTGGAGAAAAAAGACGCGGATGAGGTTTCTCGCCGTGTCGCTCTCGGCGAGCCAGGCGACGGAAGCCGATTCATCCCTGTGCGGAGCGAACGGGTCGCCGCCGTGGTGTTGCCACAGATCCAGGATCGCGTAAGGCGCCGGATAGTGCTCGCGCCGCGCTCTCGCCGCAAGCTGTCTTCGCGCCATCGAGGCGACAATGGGGCGCATCGGCGCGGAGTTCATCAGCGCCTGCGTGAAGGGAAGCTTGCGCGGCCGGGGCGCTTCGAGCGCCATCATGCGCGCGGTGTTTTCCTGGATTCGCGGTGGCACCGCGGCGTCGACGAGGCCCATGCGCTTCGCGCGGCGCGCGTCCACCGCGCGTCCGGTCATGAGCATGTCGAGCGCGGCGGCGGGACCGACCAGCCGCGGCAGGCGCATGACTCCGCCCCAGGCCGGCAGGATGCCCAGCATCACCTCGGGCAGCGCGAATCGCGTTCCCGGCTGGTCCACCGCCACGCGATAGCGGCAGGCGAGCGCGAGCTCGACGCCGCCGCCCATGCAATAGCCGTTGACGAGTGCAAGCGTGGGGAAAGGCAGGGCTTCGAGCTTGTTGTACAGGTCCCAGCCGCGCTTGACGATCCGCATGACATCGTCGGCGCTCTCGATCCGGGTGAACTCCTCGACGTCGGCCCCGGCGATGAAGCCGGATTCCTTGCCCGAGCGGATGATGAGCGCCCGCGGCTTTCCCGCGCGCAGCTCGTCGAGGATCCGGTCGAGCTCGGCCATCACATCCGCCGAGAGCGTATTGGTCGAAGCACCCGCCTTGTCGAAAGACAGCCAGGCGAGGTTGTCGCGGTCGGTGTCGAGCTTCCAATGCTTGTAGGGCATGCTCATTCCCACAGAAAGTTTATTTACCGCCAAGGACGCCAAGGACGCCAAGGAAATCCTTAATGAGTTCTTGAGTTTCCTTTGCGTCCTTGGCGTCCTTGGCGGTTAGACGCTTTCGACCAGCATTGCTCCGCCCAGGCCACCGCCGATGCAAATCGAAGCCATGCCTTTTTTGCCGCCGCTTTTTGGTCCCATTCGCTTGAGCACATGCAGCAGATGCAGCACGATGCGCGCTCCCGATGCTCCGACAGGAT
>JBGPLD010000269.1:0-3292 GCA_041486325.1 Gammaproteobacteria bacterium | reverse complement strand
GTGTCTGCGGCGATGATGATGTCGCACATCATCGCCAGCTCGCAGCCGCCGCCGAGCGCGTACCCCGCCACCGCCGCGATCACCGGTTTCCTCACCGATCTCATCCGCTCCCAGTTGCGAGTAATGAAATCGCTTGAGTACACATCCATGTAGCCCAGCTCCTTCATCGCGCCGATATCGGCGCCGGCGGCGAAAGCCTTGTCGCTGCCGGTGACGACGATGGCGCCGATGTTCTCATCGGCATCGAATTTCGCGAGCAGCTCGCCCAGTTCATTCATGAGCGCGTCGTTGAGCGCATTGAGCGCCTTGGGGCGATTGAGCGTGATCAGGCCGACACGGCCGCGGGTTTCTGCAAGGATGTTCTGATAGGACATGGGGCACCTGGTGAATCGTTAGAACGCTATCACACCTTTCGCAGGCCATCACGCGTGCTCGCGCCGGCGCTTCATTTTCCTCCCCTCGCCTCCAGGGGTTTCCGGCCCGGCAGCGCATGGTCTAGGATACGCTACGCTCTAGCCCCGGTCCGGCGGTGGCGATACGGGGGAGGCGGCCATGAAAGGTGCAGCAATGCGGATCACGAAGAAAGCGCGGCCGGTCCGCGGGCGCGTAAGCGAAAAAGAGTGGCAATTGCGCTGCGAACTCGCGGCGGCGCACCGCCTCGTCGCGCATTTCGTGTTCGTGGACATGACCTACAACCACATCTCGGCGCGCGTGCCGGGCGAGCCGCATCACTTCCTGGTAAAGGCCGACAACGTCTTCATGGAACAGGTCACGGCCTCCAACCTCGTCAAGTACGACGTGGACGGCAACCAGGTGCTGGAGTCCGGGAACAAGGCGAGCCCCGCGGCCTACAACCTTCACGCCGCGGTGCTGAAGGCGCGGCCGGACATCGTCGCGGCCGTGCACACGCATTCACCCGCGAACCTCGCGGTATCCGCGCAGAAGCACGGCCTGCTGCCCCTCACGCAGCAGGCGATGCGCTTCTACAACCGCATCGCCTACTACCCGAACGAGGTGGACGACACCACGCGCGAAGGCTCGGACCGGCTCGCCGGCGCGCTCGGCGACAAGTGGGTCATGATCCTGGAGAACCACGGCGCACTCGTCTGCGGCTCCACGCTGCCCGAGGCCTATATCTACCATCACTTCTTCGAGCTCGCCTGCCGCGCGCAGGTGGGCGCGCTCGCCGCGGGCGTGGAAATCATCACCCCCTCGCCGCAAGCGTGCGAGGAGCGCGCGAGGAAATTCGGCCGGATCGGCGCCTACGATTCGAAGAGCCGCGACTGGGTAGCGAGCATGGCGCTGGTCGAGAAGCTCTCCCCGGGCTACAAGAAGTAACGGCGCACCGGGCCCGGCATGTGAAGCGGACCGGTGCTACATTTGGCTGAGCGTCACCCTGATCGAAAGGAAACCGCCATGATTGATTCACGCACCGCGTCCGCCGGGGCGCTGCTGTTACGCGTGAGCCTGGGCGTCATGTTCATCGCCCACGCGCTGCTCAAGTACTTTGTCTTTACCCTGCCGGGCACCGCGCAGTTCTTCGTCGCGGTCGGATTCGCAGGGCCGCTCGCGTACGTGGTGTTCGCGGCCGAGCTGATTGGCGGAGTGCTCCTCGTGCTCGGCGTCTACGCGCGCTGGGTCGCGCTCGCTCTCGTGCCCGTGCTGATCGGCGCCACCACGGTGCACTGGGGAAATGGCTGGGTGTTCGACAGCAAGGGCGGAGGCTGGGAATTCCCCGCGTTCTGGACGATTGCGCTCATCGTCCAGGGCCTGCTCGGCGACGGCGCCGCGGCGATGCGGTTCGCCCGGCGCTGATCAGGCGTGGTGCGGCGGCAGCCCGATCGGGTTCGCCTTCTGCACGAATTTCGCCAGCGCGAGAATGCGCGGCTCGGAGAAGCGCGGGCCGACGACCTGCAGCCCGACCGGCAGCCTCGCCGAAGTCAGGCCCGCGGGCACGCTCGCCGCGGGCAGCGCGGCGAGCGACACCAGGAAATTCGGCGCGATCCAGTCCATGTAATTCTCGAGCTTCCTGCCGTTGATCTCCTCGGGATAGTTCTGCTCCACCGGGAACGGCGGCACCGGCGCAGCCGGGGTCAGCAGCAGGTCGTATTTTTCGAGGAGCGCGCGCCAGCGGTGCCAGATCTCCGCGCGCTTGCGCTCGGCGCGGGCGATGTCAATGATCTGCAATGCGAGGCCGGCGCGGATGTTGCCGGCGAGGTTGGCGCCGAGCTCGCCGATCCTGTCGAGCCGGTCGAAGTGATTTCCGACCATCGCCTCGCCTCGCAGCGCGAGAAACGCATCGCGCCCGTCCGAAAGATCGAACTCGATCTCCTCCACCTTCGCCTTCGCGGCTGCGAGGCCGCGCGCCGCCGCGCGGCAGATGCGCTCGATCTCCTCGTCCACGCCGATGCCGGCGATGTCCGCGGCGTACGCGACGCGCACGCCTTTCAGGTCTTTCGTTTTTGCGACCATCTCGTAGGTGCATTTCCACGGCGGCGCGCTCTTCCACGGCGCCGCGCACGAGAGCGCGCTCTTTGCGGAAAGCCCGATCATCGCATCGAGCATTAGCGCGCAATCTTCCGGCGTTCGCGCCATCGGCCCCTCGACGCTCTGGTCGTGCCAGGGGAGCGCCGCAGGATGCTTGGGAACCAGGCCCGCGGTGGTGCGCAGGCCGACGACGCCGCAAAACGCGGCGGGCGTTCGCAGCGACCCGCCGAAGTCGGTCCCCTCGGCGAGCGGGGCCATGCCCGATGCAACAGCCGCCGCGCCGCCGCCCGTCGATCCGCTCGCGGACAAGGCCGTGTTCCAGGGATTGCGCGTGGCGCCGAAAAGCTTGTTTACCGTGTTGGCGCCCGCGCCGAACTCAGGCGTGTTGGTCTTGCCGATGACGATCGCTCCGGCGGCCTTGAGCCGCTGCACGACCTCGGCGTCCTCGGCCGGCACGTGATCGGCGAACAGCTTCGAGCCCCAGGTGGTGCGGATGCCCGCGGTCGGCGTGAGGTCCTTGATCGCGACCGGCACGCCGTGCAGCGGGCCGATCGCCTTGCGCTTCGCGACCGCCTTGTCCGCCTCTCGCGCCCATTGCATCGCCTTGTCTGCCTCGACCGTGCAGAACGCATTGACCGCGGGATTGCACTTCTCGATCGCCGCGAGATGCGCCTTGAGCACCTCGACCGGGCTCGCCTTCCGGTTGCGGATCAGCCGCGCGAGCTCAACGGCGGAAAGATGGGTCAGTTCGGCGGCCATCACTGGATACGACAAAAACAGGTATCAGATTCTGCATCGAATTCAG
>JBGPLD010000268.1:0-3296 GCA_041486325.1 Gammaproteobacteria bacterium | reverse complement strand
GTCGTCCTCATGCTCGCCGGCGTGCCGGTGGCGCTGGCGATGATCGTCGCCTCGCTCGCCTACGTGATGCTTTCGGGCACCGTTCCCGACTTCGTCGTCATCCACCGAATGTACGGCGGCATCGACTCGTTTCCGCTGCTCGCGGTGCCGTTCTTCATCCTCGCCGGCAACCTGATGAACTCGGCGGGCATCACCAACCGCATTTACAACTTCGCCCTGGCGCTGGTCGGATGGCTGAAGGGCGGTCTCGGGCACGTGAACATCGTCGGCTCGATGATCTTCGCCGGCATGTCGGGCACGGCGATCGCCGACGCCGCGGGCCTGGGGACGATAGAGATCAAGGCGATGCAGGACCACGGCTATCCGATCGACTTCTCCGTCGGCGTCACCGCCGCCTCGGCGACGCTTGGGCCCATCAGTCCGCCTTCGCTGCCCTTCGTCATCTACGGCATGATGGCGGGCGTCTCGATCGGGCAGCTGTTCCTCGCCGGCGTGATTCCGGGCATCGTCATGGGCGTGTTCATGATGGCGACCGTGAGCTGGTACGCGCACCGGCGCGGTTACGGGCGCGACGCCACCTTTGCCTGGTCCGCCCTTTTGCGCACCTTCACAGACGCCTTCCTCGCGATGATGACGCCCGTGATCCTGCTGGGCGGCATGACTTTCGGCGTGTTCACGCCGACCGAGGGCGCGATCATCGCTTCGGCGTACGCGCTCTTCCTCGGGCTCGCGTGGTACCGCACCCTCGACTGGCGCATGCTCGTCAAAATTTCGATGGATACCATCGAGACCACGGCAACCGTGCTCTTCATCGTCGCGGCGGCGTCGATCTTCGGGTGGCTGCTCACCGTCACGCGTGTCACCGACGCCGTCGCCGCCTGGGTGCTCGCGTTCACGCACGCGCCCTGGGAGTTCCTGCTGCTCGCGAACGTCCTGATGCTCGTGGTCGGCTGTTTCCTCGAGCCCGTGGCGGCGATCACGCTGCTCGTGCCCATCCTCGTCCCGATCTGCCAGAAGCTCGGCATCGACCTGGTGCATTTCGGCCTGGTGATGGTGCTGAACCTGATGATCGGCCTGCTGCACCCGCCGCTCGGCACGGTGCTGTTCGTGCTGTCGCGCACCGCGAAGCTGTCGGTCGAACGCACTACAATGGCGATATTGCCGTGGCTGGTGCCGCTCTTCGCCGCGCTCATCGTGTGCACCTACGTCCCCGAGATCGTGCTGTGGCTGCCCAAGCACTCGGCTGCGATGACCGAGGTCGTCGGTAACTTCTTCAAATAGGAGTCGCCGTGACCGGGACCGCCGAAAATCAACATCCATCCAAACTCCGAATGAGAGTCATCGAATGAGAGTCGTCATCACCGGAGGCGGCGGGTTCATCGGCTTCAAGCTCGCGAAAGCACTCCTCGCGCGCGGAACCCTCGCCGGCGCCGACGGCGCTGCGCAGAAAATCGCGCGCGTCGTGCTCATTGATCAGGCGTTCCCCTCTGATCTACCCAAGGACCCGCGGCTGGAGACGCTCGCGGGCGACATCTCCGATCCCAGCTTCGCGGCGCGCGCGATCGGGCCCGACACGGGGTCGGTGTTCCATCTGGCAGCAGTGGTCTCGGGCGCCGCGGAGGCTGACTTCGACCTCGGCATGCGCGTGAATATTGACGGTATGCGCAACGTGCTCGAGCAGGCGCGCAAGTGCGCGCGGCCGCCGCGCCTCGTGTTCGCGAGCTCGGTCGCGGCCTTCGGCGGCGAGCTGCCGCAAGTGCTCGACGACTCGACCACGCCGGCGCCGCAGACTTCCTACGGCTCGCAGAAGGTGATCGGTGAATACCTGGTGAGCGATTTCTCGCGCAAGGGCTACCTCGACGGGAGGTCGCTCCGCCTGCCGACTATCGTCGTGCGCCCGGGCAAGGCGAACGCCGCCGCTTCCTCGTTCGCGAGCGCGATCCTCCGCGAGCCGTTGAACGGCGTTGCCTACGACTGCCCCGTGGGACCGGAGACCGGCGTGTGGCTGCTTTCCCCGCGCCGCGTGGTCGAGGCCTTCATCCACGCGCACGATCTTCCGGCTTCCGCGTGGGGATCGCGCCGGGTGCTGAATCTGCCCGGGATCACAGCGACGGTGACCGAGATGATCGAGGCGATGGAGAAAATCGCCGGCGCTCAAACCGCGAAGCGCGTGTCGTGGAAGCCCGATGCGCGCATCGAGGCGATCGTGAAGACCTGGCCCGTGCATTTTGCGACGCAGCGCGCGCTCGCGATGGGGTTCAAGGCCGACCCCGGTATCGATGCCGTCATTCGCGACTACATCGCGGACGAAGCGGTGCGGATCAGCTAATTCCGCGACAGCTTTTTCTTGAAGGAAATCCGTCCAGCCGTACTAAAGTGCGCTGACTGCTCTTTGTACCGCGTCGATTGAGATTACTGGATGGCGCATGGTTCCCCGACCGGGGCTCGAACCAAAAACCTGGATTGACGACCGGCCGGATCGACCGGTTTGGGTCGAAGCCAGGCGTTCACCAATGGCTGCTTCCCGACCCATTGCAGTCATTCAACCAAGCACGGCTGGCCACCGGGCGAGCGCTGCCGTTTCTTCTATCGCTGGAATTGAGCGGGCCGGGCCGCCCGGCCCCGTGCACCCCGGTATAGGCCGTATTGATTGCCGTATAATTCTTCCTCCGCGGCCCGCAGGGAAGGCCGCAACAAGGAGGAACCTCATGTCATCGACAATCCGCTTCAGTTCGCTTGCACTCGCAGGTCTCTGCATCTTTGCGCTGGCGTCGCCGGCGAGCGCGCAACTCATGCAGCGCAAGGACCTGACCGCAGCCATCGCTTTGACCATCGCCGAGACCGCGATCGCGACCTGCAAGACCAACGGCTACAACGTGTCGGTGACCGTGGTTGGCCGCAACGCCGAGACCCTCGTCCAGGTGCGTGGCGACAACACCGGGCCGCACACGATGGAGAACAGCATGCGCAAGGCCTACACCGCGCGTACCTTCCGCATCCCCTCGGGCGACATGGTCACGCGCGTGAAGAACGACCCCACCCTCGGCTTGATCCATCTCAGCAACGTCATCGCCAATCAGGGCGCGCTGCCGATCAAAGTCGGCGACGACACCATCGGCGCGGCCGGTGCATCGGGCGCACCGGGCGGCGAGAAGGACGAGGCCTGCATCAAGGCCGGGATCGACAAGGTGGCCGACCAGCTCGAGTAAACGCGGCCGTCTGTTGGGATCGGCGGCGACAGCCGAGGGCTCTCGGATTTCCGCCTCCGGCGGACACCGCATGCGCCGCGTTTGAAG
>JBGPLD010000267.1:0-3316 GCA_041486325.1 Gammaproteobacteria bacterium | reverse complement strand
TCTCGGGCGGCCCGTTCGGGCCCTTGTCCAGGTCGCGGTCCTCGCCCATGGAAGCGCAATGCGCCGCCACCACGCGCACACCGTGCTCGAGCGCCCGGCGCAAGCGCAAGGGATTGCCCAACTCCTGGGCATCGCCTCCCCCGACCGCGCGTTCCAGGCCCGCATGTGTGATGAGCGGCAGGCCGTGACGGGAGAGCGCTTCGTAGAAACGATCGCAGCGCGGCGACATAGGATCGATGCCCATGGCCGCGGGCAGCCATTTGACCGCGCGCGCGCCATCGCGCACCGCCTGCTCGAGCTGCTCGAGCGCGTCGCGGCGATACGGGTGTATGGACGCAATCCATTCGAAATACTGTGGGTGCTTGCGCGCGGTCTGCGCCGCATAGCCGTTTGGCACGTAGAAGCCCGAACGCTCCCACGAAATTTTGCCCGCCTCTGTCACGTTGCAGTCGAACGCAAGCAGCAGGAGCTTGAATCCGGGGCGCATGCCCTCGATCAGGTTGTGCATGCGCTCGATGTAGCTCTGATCGACGCGGCCGGGCGCGTCGTGCGCGCAGCCGGCGTTGAGGAAAAAAAGCCGCTGCGCGTACTGCACCGGGTTGAGCAGGCTCTCCATCTTCGGATTGATGACGATCCCGCTGCCAGAGTCGCCGATGCCGACGAGATGCGCATGCGCGTCCCAGCATTGCGCGGGGTCGAGGCCGTCCCAGGCGGCGCGCACCAGCTCGTGCCCGGCCAATTCCGGCGGCAACGCCGCCAGGCACGGATTCAGGAGCCCCTGCTCGGGCCAATGGCGCCATGCGGCTGCCGCTGCGCCCAGGCCGAGCGCGCCGGCTCCGGCGAGAAAAAGGCGTCGTGAAATTCGAGACTTCACCCGTTCCCCCGCCAGGCCTCAGCCAGCCGCGCGGCAATGCCAAACGCGTTCGTGAGCGGCGGGCCTGCTGAAATTCCGGATCACACCGCCAGGGACAGGGACAAAGCCGTCATTGCGGCCAGTTCTTGATATAGCCCTTCAGCATCCGATTCTCGAAGTCCTGCTCCTCGAGCACCGCCTTGGCGACGTCGCGGAAGGAAATCACTCCGATCAGCGTGTCGCCGTCCATTACTGGAAGATAGCGCGCGCTGGAATCGAGCATCGCGCGCCGCAGGTCGTTCATGTCCATCGCCGGGCTGGCGGTCACCGGGTCGCGCACCATGATGTCGCCCACTTTCAGCTCGCCGAGCGCCCCGCGCCCCTTGCTCAGGGCCTGCAGAATTTCCTTGAAAGTCAGCATCCCGATCATGCGGCCCTTGTCGATCACCACCAGCGAACCCATGTTGTGCTGGGCCATGGTCGCGACCGCCTCGGTCACCTTGCCCTCGGGGGGGATAGTGAACAGCGCGTTGCCTTTGACTTTGAGGATTTCGCTGACTTGCATGTCTCCTCCCTGGGCACACGGATTTTACCGGATCATACTCCCGCGTCCGCAGCGGCGCCACGCGCGCCGGAATCGATATTCGCCGCTGCACAGCGGCAAATCGCGGCTTCATGGCTTGCCGCGTTGGTACACGAATTTTCCGCCCACCATCGTCATGACAGGCTTGATATCCCTGATCTGGTCGGCGGGCACCTTGAGGTAATCCCGGTCGAGCACGACCAGGTCCGCGTACTTGCCGGGCTGAATCGAGCCGAGGTTGTTCTCCTGAAAAACGAAATTCGCGTTGCTGCGCGTGTGGGCGATGAGCGCCTCCTCGCGTGTGATCGTCTGCCGGTTCACCTTCTGCCCTCCGATCATGCGCCCGGTCACCGCGAACCACAGCGTATAGAACGGGTTGGAGGTCGTCACCGCGGTCGCGTCCGACCCCAGTCCCCAGACGATGCCGCTGTCCTGAACGCGCCGGAACGGCGGCATGTCCCAGGCACGCTCGCCGTGCACCTTGTGCATGAGTGCCCCCTGGATGAGCGGGCGGCTGTGCAGGCCCGCATACATCCCGAGCCGCTTCATGCGCTCGAGCTGCGCGTCGGTCACCTGGTCGAGGTGCGAGAACGCCCAGCGCAATCCCTTGATCGGCTCGACCTTGTTGATCGCCTCGTACTCGTCGAGGTACGCGTCGATCGCGTTTTCCATTTCAATGTGCACGTTCAGGAACATGCCGCCTTCGGCCACCGTGTGCGCGATGCGGCGCACCTCGCGCATGTCCTCGGGTCGGACGACAAAATCGTTGCGCAGCAGACCGGTAATCGCAGGCAAATAGAGCAATTCGCCCCAGCCGATGTTCTCGAAATAGTCGCTCCCCTGGAACGGCGTGTGCTGCCGGATTTCCGCGAGCATCTTGTCCACTTCGGCGGGAGTCGCGGGCTGCCGGAACGTGGTCCAGAAGGCGCGCGCGTTCAGCTCTCCGCGATCGGCGAGCGTCTGGTAGGCATCGTAGTGCCTTTCGTTCACGCCGCGCCCGCCGGCGTCGTACCAGGCGGTAATGCCCATCGCGTTCAGCTCCGCGACGTACTTGCGCACGTTCGCGAGCCACTGGTCCCTGTCCGGCAGCGGAATCCTGGCCGCCACGAAGGCGACGCCGCCCGCGCCGTCCACAAAACCGGTCGGTTTTCCGCTCGCATCCTTTTCGATCTTGCCGCCGCGAGGTTCGGGCGTGTTCGCGTCGATCCCGGCCGCATTGAGCGCGGCACTGTTGAGATAGCTGTGAATGTAGACGGCCTGCAATACCACCGGGTTGTTCGGGGCGATGCGGTCGAGCTCCTCCAGAGGAAACCCGCGCGGATCGTCGCGGAACTGCTCCTCGGACCATCCGCCAAGGGTCACGATCCATTCGCCGGGACGGGCGGCGCGCACCCGCTCGGCGAGCCTGGTCAGGACCTGCTTGCGCGATGCGATTCCGTCGAGCCGGAATTCGTCGTGCTCCGGCGCGCGGATGAAATGCGCATGATTATCGATCAACCCCGGAATCACGGTTCTCTTCTTCAGGTCGATCACCTTGGTGCCGCGGCCCTGGTGCTCGAGCACGTCTGCGTTCTTGCCGACCGCGACGATGCGCTGGCCCCTGATCGCGACAGACTGCGCGACGGTGAAGCGGTCGTCAACGGTAACGACATTGCCGTTGACGAAAATAGTGTCGGCAGGATCGGCGGCAAAAACCGGCGAAGCCATCGCGCCCAGCGACAGGGCCGCCAGAGCGGCGGCAATTCCAAATGCCTGCGACACGACTGCACCCCCTTTTTGATCACGGCTCATTTCCGTTCTCCTTTGGGTCTTCCGCGGTTCGAATTTATTTCCGCGAGCCGGCTGCCTTATCCGGGGACCCGGGATCGCAGCGAACGGGA
>JBGPLD010000266.1:0-3337 GCA_041486325.1 Gammaproteobacteria bacterium | reverse complement strand
GTGCGAACCGAACGCGCCGGACCGGACATTCCCTGGAACGTGGCCGGCCCGACTTGCGATTCGATCGACGTGGTGATGCGCGACGAGCCCCTGCCCTCGGACCTGCAGGAGGGCGACTACATCTACCTCAAGAACGCCGGCGCCTATACGACGGCATACGCGAGCAACTTCAACGGCTTCCCATTGCCGGACGTCCGCGTGATCTGACCGCTTGCGAAGTTGCTCGCGTCGTGAAAGCCCCTTCGAGCAACTTCAACGGGTTCCCATTGCCGGACGTCCGCGTGATCTGACCGCTTGCGAAGTTGCTCGCGTCGTGAAAGCCCCTTCGAGCAACTTCAACGGGTTCCCATTGCCGGACGTCCGCGTGATCTGACGCCAGGCGCGCAAGCCAAACGCAATGGCGGGCCCAGGCTGGCCTTTCGCCATCTACGCGGCGACGCGCAATGCCGGGAACTCGAAAATTTTCGTGTTTCGCGCCGGGCTCGCCAGGCAGCCCGAAACGATGCGGTAGATGTCCGGATCGAATCCCTGCGGCCGCGGCGACTCGAGCATTTCTTCGACTTCGTGTTCCGCCCGGGCGGTTCCGATGTGGCACCAGTTGTCGAGAATATGCAGCTCCTCGCGGCCGTCCTCCTCGTTCGTTTCCCGAATGCCTATGGGGCCGGCGAACGGCCAGGGCGGAATTGCGTAGGGCTGGAGCGCCTGGCGCAGCCGCACATGATGATCGGCCGCGGCTTCGATGCCCACGCAGGCGCCCCTGCAGCGTCCGAGCTGGCGCGCAAAGCAAGGTCCCTCGCGACGTTCTAGTCCCAGCTGACCCCAGCACAGCCCGTGTTCGGCAGCGAGATCCATTAGAACGTCTTTTGCTTTCCGGCGCGAAGCAAACGGCCCATAGAATCCGTCTACTTCCTCTGCCAAGAAGCGCGTTCTGATGACGTATTCGGGTGGTCCGGGCTCCTCGGGCAGCCGTAGCGCGCACAGGCCGACGCGGCGGCGCAGCCTGTGGTTGTGGTGCGGCAGCAAGGTCTTGATGAGTCGCGCCTCGCGCAGCAGCGCTCCGAGCTCGCCCGCGGTTTCCTCGATCTCGATGCGGGTGATCTCGCACGACAGCCGCAGATCGTTCGCGGACCGGTGATCGCTCGAGAAATGCGAGCGCACCCGCTCGCGCAGGTTCCGGCTCTTGCCGATGTAGAGCGGCAGTTCGTTGACTCCGTAGAACAGATACACTCCCGGCCCCTCGGGCAGGCGGCTGAGCGCATCCGCAGGAAGCTGCGGCGGGAGGCTCGGCGTCTTCAGCAACTGCCGCACTGCCGCGTCGATCTCGTCGGCCGGCTTCTGGCCATAGACCGCCTGGACGAACTCCCAGATGAGCCGTGCGTCACCCAGCGCCCGGTGGCGGTTTGCACCCGAGAGCAGATGGCGCTCGACGATCGCATCCAGACCATGGTGGCGGTGCTCGGGGTAGAGCTTGCGCGACAGACGCACGGTGCACAGCACCTCGGCAGAGAACGGCGTACCCAGGCGCCGAAATTCGTTCTTGATGAATCCGTAATCGAAGCGGGCGTTGTGGGCGATGAACAGATGATCGCGGAGACGATCGAGGACTTCGTGCCGGATTTCGGCGAAGGTCGGCGCGTCCGCGACCATCGCATTCGTGATGCCGGTAAGGAACTGGATTTCGGGCGGGATGGTGGTCTCGGGATTGACCAGCGTGCTCCACTCTTCCTCGAGCCTGCCGTCGATCACCCGGACAATGCCGATCTCGGTGACGCGGTCTCCGGTGGCGACCGTGCCGGTAGTCTCGATGTCCACGAAAGCGCAGGCGGGGGCGAGCATGGTCGGAAACAGGGGCGCTTGCGCGGCGGGCTACGCTGTCACTGAAAAAGACTGCGGTTTGTCGCCGCCTGAATGTACGCGTCCGCGTCTTCGCGCAGTAGCAGCCGCGCCCTGACGAGATCGGTCGCCGATTTCTGCACGCGCTGCGCATAATCATGCTGGCTGTCGTAGCGCTCCTCGAGGGAAGGCCGCGGGTCGCCCTTGGCCTCACGCTCGGCGCGGGTTCTTGCGAAAGCGATATAGCTGCCGTCACGGTCGCACAGCTCGCCCTCGGGGAACGGGCTCTTGTAGAGGTTCCAGCCGGTGTAGGCGGCAAGCGGCACCGAAATGTCGGGCAGCCGGACGCCTGCCACCTCGTTGCCGTCTTTGTCCACCTTGGGGACAAGCGGCCGATAAGCCTTGGCCGGATCCGCAATCGGGTTGATCCAATCGTCGAACAGCACCAGCGAATTGCCGCGATTCGCTATCTGTACCCCGGGCACCTCGGGAAAACCGGTTTTGCCGTGCGCGACCAGCGTGCCCCCGGCAAGCGCCGGCACCCGGCTTGGGGGCGGCGCCTTGCCTTGCGTGACCCATTCATCGAGCGCGACGAGAAGCGCGCGCAGCGCCGGCGCCGGATTGTGCGGATTGCGCGGATTGGCGCATTGACCCGAGTCCGTGGTCAGGCCTGCGCGCCCGGCGTGCTGCGTACCGGCGATCATGAAAGCCCGGGCGTTCGCGGGCAGCTTTACGTCGCGCTTGCCGAGCGGATCCGTGTGCAGCAGCGACGCCCCTTTCTGCCAGTACTCGGTAGAAGTATTCACCTCGATGAGAAGCGGATCGAAGCCATCGCCGCGGAACAATTCGCCGGTCTTGCCCGACACCGGATCCTTCAGTCGGGCCGTTGAGAAAGGAAACTCGTTTTCCGGGTAGAAGTGGTCCTCATGCTGGGTGTTGGTGCGGGCCGGCTCGCCGAACTCGGCGTTCAGGAACACCCTGCCGATGCCGGCCGTGTGAGTGAGCACGCCGTCGAAAACCTTGCGCCCGCCCTCGTCCTGGTTGAATCCTTGAGCGACGTGATCGCGCAGGTAGCGGCCGCTTTGCGAAATGCCGACCGCGAACGCGTTGTGAACGCGGTGGGCCGGGTTGGGCGTGAAATGGTCGTCTCCCGCCTCGTAGCGCAGGAACGAGACAAAGTCGCGGGTGGCGGCAAAGCCGATGCCGAGCACTTTCGGGTCCTTGGCGGGGTAATGCAATTCGTAGAGCGATCCAGGCTCGGGCTTGCTGCCTTCAGGCAGAAGCTTGATGGTGCGCGAATCGACGTAAGCCCACTGCGCGGCGGGAATGTTGATTTTCGGATCGAATTCATTGCGGCGCAGGGTGAACCTCGCCTGGGACGGATCGAATGTTGCCGCTTCATAGCTCAAGCGGAAGTTGTCCACAGGCCGAGCGCGCGTGCCCGATACCAGTTCCTCCCGGATGGTGCGCACGATGATCCGGCCGCCATCCGTCGCAACCGGGG
>JBGPLD010000265.1:0-3352 GCA_041486325.1 Gammaproteobacteria bacterium | reverse complement strand
CCACCTCAAGCTCGGTCCGCGCGAGGTCGATTGGAAGGGAATGCAATACCTGCTCGGCTTTGCGCTGCCGAACTTTTACTTCCACGTTACCGCCGCCTACGCCATCCTGCGCCACAACGGCGTGGACATCGGCAAGCGCGACTACATCGGCAACCCGTAAGGCGACCGGGAGGAAAAAGAAGGGCGATTGCGTAGTACTTGAGCTGCCAAGTACTGCGTGATCGCCAAAAGGAAACCGGAGTCGATCTGAGAAAATCGACTCCGGCCCTTGAGGCGTGACTTCGGGGCTTGTGCTGCGCTTACGGTTGGATCTGGCCGCGGATTTCCCCGGCCTTGTGCGCGGCGCTGTGCACGTTCACATAGAGCTCGCCGGCCTTGTAGGCGCCGTACTGCGCGTCCGTGAACTTCGCGCCCGCCGGAACGGACCAGACGTTGTCGGATGTCTTGGTCAGAGGAACGGACACCGGCCCGGCCTTGCCCCGGGCGCCCAGGTGGATGTGGGCCGCGGTGGCGGCGACCCCTGTCGTCGTCACGCTTCCGCTGACGGACTTGTCCGCGCCGACCGTGATAGTCCCCTCGCCCGAGGCTGAGGTGGTCACCGGCGGAACTTCCTCGGCCCCGGTGAGCTTCACCTTTACCCCGTCGCCCGAAGACATCATCCCGGCGCATCCTGCAAAGAGCACGGCCGCAGCGCTCACGCCCACCCAAAAAACTCGCCCGATCCCTTGCTGATTCGTGTTCATCTGTTCTCCTCCGATCGATTAACCACCATGAATTTCGCTTTTCGTGCCTGGAGGCACTCCAGCTAAACACTGGTGGGCGGTCGATTATTCCTTGCGGCCCCCAAAGATACCGCGCCTCTGTAAGATTACTCCATTCGTCTGGATTAGAGGGAGTCCCCAGAGTGAAGACGATCGCCATCGAAGAGCATTTCACCACCCCGATGTACAGGCAAAATGTTTCCGCCAACGAATTCCGCAATTTCTACCTCACGTCCCGAAGCGAGCAGCTCGGGCACGACATCGTCGCGGAGCTCTCCGACCTGGGCGAGAAGCGGCTTGCCCGGATGGATGCCGCGGGAGTGGACGTGCAGGTGCTTTCATTCGGCTCCCCCGGCCCGCAGGCGTTCGATGCGAAGATCGCGATTCCGATGGCGAAGGACGCAAACGACCGCCTGTTCGAGGCGATGAAGTCCCACCCGGACCGGTTCGCGGGATTCGCCGCGCTTCCCACGGCGGACCCCGAAGCCGCGGCGCAGGAACTGGAGCGCAGCGTCACGAAACTGGGCTTCAAGGGCGCCATGATCCACGGCCACACGCAGGGAAGTTTCCTCGATGAGAAGAAGTACTGGGTCATCTTCGAGCGCGCGCAGGCGCTCGGCGTGCCGATCTATCTGCATCCCACGGTGCCGCATCCGGATGCGATGAAGTCCTACTTCGCGGGCTACGAGGAATTCGCCCGCGCCGGCTGGGGTTTCGCGGTGGATACGAGCTGCCACTTCCTGAGGATTGTTTTTGCCGGCGTGTTCGACGCCTACCCGAGCCTCAAATTCATTCTCGGCCACCTGGGCGAGGGGCTGCCCTTCGCCATGCACCGGCTGAACGATCATACGTACGGGGCGGCCGCGCGCCGCGGCCTGCAGAAGACGCCTTTGCAGTATCTCAAGGACAACCTGCTCGTCACCACCAGCGGCAACTGGTACGAGCCCGCGTTCCTGTGCACGCTGCTTGCGTTGGGCGCGGACAATATCCTGTTCGCGATCGACTGGCCCTACGAGCCGAACGCGACGGGAATGGATTTCCTGAAGAAGATCTCGATCAGCGACATCGACAGGGAAAAGATCGCCCACCTCAACGCCGAGCGCATCCTGCGCATGTAGCAGGACCGGGCGCGCCCGCTCCGGCGTGCGCAGCCTTACCCCGGTTGCGCGACGCTCGCGCGCGTGAGCTCGCCGCTCTGATAGTCGCGAACGGCCTGCTCGATTTCCTCCTGCGTATTCATCACGAAAGGACCGTACTGCACCACCGGTTCGCGCAGCGGCCGGCCTGCGAGCAACAGAAACCGCGCGCCGTCCGGTCCCGCGGTCACTTCGACGCGCTCCCCTGAAGACAGCACGCCTGCGGCGTGAGTAGCGAGCGCGCGCGTCGCCGCCGCGGCGCCGACTTTCAAGCTGCCCTCGTAGACATAGATAAAGGCGTTGTGATCGACTGGTATCGTTTGCGCGAACGCAGCGCCCGCGGGCAGCTCAATGTCCAGGTACAGCGGGTCCGTGGCAAGACCCTGGATGGGGCCCGGCACCGGGCGATCGTCCAGCTCGAGCGTGCCGGCGATGACTCTGGCGCGGCCGCCGCCCGGCAGCGCGGCGACCGGGATTTCCGAAGGCTGGATGTCGCGGTAACTTGCCGGCTTCATCTTCTCGCGCGCGGGCAGATTGATCCAAAGCTGGAATCCGCGCATGCGCCCGTGCTCCTGCTGCGGCATCTCCGAGTGAATGATGCCGCGGCCGGCGCTCATCCACTGCACCGCGCCGCTTTTCAAGTCGCCGCGATTGCCCAGATGGTCCTCGTGCAGCATGTGGCCATCGAGCAGGTAGGTAACGGTTTCGAAGCCGCGATGCGGATGCGCCGGGAACCCGGCGATGTAGTCGTTCGCGTCGAAGGACGAAAACTCGTCCAGCATCAGGAACGGGTCGAGGCGCGTTTGCGGCGATTGCCCAAGGCTGCGCCGCAGCTTCACCCCGGCACCGTCGGAGGTGGGGCGGGACTCGATTATCTGCTGCAGCGTGCGCGTGCTCTTGGTGGCGTTCATTTCGCTCTCCTTGCTGATGGCCAAACCTCAGCATATATAAGGTCCGCGTCCTCGATTTACAAGAGCGCCGGGATTATGTTCCGCCGAGAAATTCCTTCATCCAGCGCTTGTAGTCGTCGTCGCGGGTCACCCGCTTCATCAGCTCCGTCGAGGCGACACCGGAGATTTTTCCTGGCGGAGTGCCCTCGCGCAGCGCCTTCAGCGTCTCGTGCACCGCGCGCACCGCGGCCATGAAAGGCTGGTGGCCTTGCAGGCTGATGCGCACGCCGCGGCCGCTCAGGTAATCCCGGTCCGCAAGCTCCGGTCCGGCGCTGCCGAGGAAAATCGGGACCCGAGCCGCGGACGCGAGCTCGTCGAGCTGATCGCGGGTCTTGAGGCCGGCGAAGAACACGGCGTCCACGCCGGCCGCTTCGTAGGCCTTGGCGCGCTCGGCCGCATCCTTGACGCCGCTGACCGCCGCCGCGCTCGTCCTTCCCACGATCACGAGCTCCGGGTCCTGGCGCGCACCGAGCGCCGCGCGCATCTTGCCCGTGGCTTCCTCGAT
>JBGPLD010000264.1:0-3355 GCA_041486325.1 Gammaproteobacteria bacterium | reverse complement strand
ATGCCGAATTGGACCGGGTGCATGCCGTACTGCGCGCAGATCGGTAGAAATATCGGCGTGCAGATCAGGATGGTCGGCGCCATGTCGAGGAACGTGCCCAGAAGAAACAGGATCACGTTGACGAGCAGGAAGATCACCCAGGGCTCGCTCGAGATCCCAGCGAGCGCCTTGCCGGTGACGTCGGCGACTTCGTAGAGGGTGATGAGGTAGCCGAAGGTGCTCGACACGCCGATGAGGAGGAGCACGATGCCGGTGGTCTTCACCGACTTGGCCGCCGCCTTGAGGAAGCTCTCCCAGCTCATGCTGCGGTAGAGGAAGATGGTGAGCAGCAAGGCGTAGATCACCGCCACGGCCGCCGATTCGGTGGCGGTGAACACCCCCGAAAGAATCCCGACGATGATGATCGCCACCACCGCGAGGCCGGGAAGCGCTGCGGCGAACGAGCGCCCTACTACTTGCCAGCCGGGGAAGGTCCCCGCCGGGTAGCCGCGGCGGATCGCCACGAGGTAGGCGGCTGCAAGATTGGAAACCGTGAGGATGAGGGCGGGCAGCAGGCCGGCGAGGATCAGCGCCGCGATCGACACCTTGCCGCCCGCGGCGAGCGAATAGATGATCATGTTGTGGCTCGTCGGCATGAGCACCCCCACGAGGGCCGCGTGGGTGGTGACGTTCACCGCGTAGTCGGCGTGGTAGCCGGCCTTCTTCATCATCGGGATCATCACCGAGCCCATCGCCGAGACGTCGGCCACCGCCGAGCCCGACACCCCGCCGAAAAGGGTGCAGGCGACGACGTTCGACATCCCGAGGCCCCCGCGGATGTGTCCGGCGAGGCTCTTCGCGAAAGCTACGATACGGTCGGCGATGCCGCCGTGGAGCATCAGCTCGCCCGCGAAAATGAAGAAGGGAATCGCCAGGAACGAAAAGATGTTCATCCCCGAGGTCATGCGCTGGAACACCACCGCGAGCGGCAGCCCTTCCCAGAGGATGGTGCACACCGCCGAGAGCCCGATCGCAAAGGCGACCGGAACGCCGAGCAGGAGGAAGGCGACGAAGCTGACGCAGAGGATGGTCAGTGCCACGCAGGCACCACTTCCTCGCCGCGCACGAGCGCGACGATGTGCTCGACCGAGAAGAGCAAGATGAGCGCCCCCGAGATCACCAGCGGTGCCTGGTTGAAGGCCTCGGAGATGCCGAGGGTCGGGATCTTATAGGGGGCGACCGAGGCGGCGAGGATCGCGCCGTTCCAGGCCATGATCGCGCCAAAGGCCGCGACCAGGGCATGGATCAGCAGCTCCATGCGGTTGCGAATGCGCTCGGGCACGAGCACCAGCAGCGACTCCATGCCGATGTGCCCGGCGTCGCGCACGCCGACCGCCGCGCCGAGCAAGGTGACGTAGAGGACGAGAACGAGCGCGGTGCTCTCCGCCCACACCGGCGTGTCGTTCAGCACGTAGCGGCCGAATACCTGGATCGCCACCACCGCGACAATGCCGGCCAAACCCGCCACCGCGAAATACATGCAGCCGCGGGCGAGCGGCGCGGTGAAGCGGGCGAGCATCGAGGGCGTTAGCTTCGGAAGGGTGTCATTCTGAGCGCAGCGAAGAATCTGCTTTTCATCGTTGCAAAAGCAGATCCTTCGGCGCGATGTGCCTCAGGATGACCGCTGATAAGGGCTTCGCCCTTTCCGCGGTCAGTTCACCGCCTGGATGCGCCGGATCATGTCCTTCAGGCCGGGATCGGTGATGAACTTGTCGTACACCGGCTTCATTGCGTCCTGGAAAGGTTTCTTCTCGACGGAAACGATCTGCGAGCCGGCACCCTCGACCATCTTGCGCGACCTGTCCTCGCGCTCGTCCCACAGTCTGCGCATGAACGGCACCGACTCCTTCGCCGCCTGGCGGATGATCTTCTGGTCCCCGGTGGAAAGCGTGTCCCAGATCTTCTTCGAGAACAGCAGGATCTCGGGCGCGAGCGAATGCTCGGTGATCGCGTAGAACTTCGCCACCTCGAAGTGGCGCGAAGATTCGTATGAGGGCCAGTTATTCTCCGCGCCGTCGACGAGACCCGTCTTCAGGGCCGTATACACCTCGCCGTACGGCATGGGTGTCGCGTTCGCGCCCAGGGCCTGCATCATCGCCACCCAGAGGTCGGACTGCTGCACGCGGATTTTCATCCCCTTCATGTCGGCGAGCGTCTTGATGGGTTTCTTGACCGTGTAGAAAGAGCGCGACCCGCTGTCGTAGAAGGCGAGGCCGACCAGGCCCTGCTTCTCGCATGCTTTCAGGATCTCGTCGCCGATCTGGCCATCCAGCACCTTGCGCATGTGCGCGGTCGAGCGGAAGACGAAGGGCATCGTCGGCACCATGGTCTCGGGCACGACGTTGTTCATCGGCGCGACATTGATGCGGATCATGTCCAGGGCCCCGATGCGCACCTGCTCGATGGTATCTTTCTCGCTGCCGAGCGCGCTGTTTCCGTAGACCTTGATGCTGTGCCGGCCTCCGCTGCGCTCGGAAATGAGCTTGCCCATCTGGCCAACCGCCAGCACGGTCGGATAGTCCAGCGGGTGCACGTCAGCCGAGCGGAATTCTTTGGCGTGGGCCGCAACTGCGAGCGCGGCGAAGCTTGCGATGAAGCTGCGTATGATCAGGCGCACGGATCTCCTCCTTTTTTCATTGCGGGAACGCTCAGTCTTCGAACGGGCCGGCGCGCACGAACGCGCCGCCCTGGTAGATTCTCGCCGGGTCGCCCGGGTCCAGGGCCGGGCTCGCCGCCTCGACCTTGGCGCGGAAGCGCTCTGAACTCTCTTTGGCGACGAAGCCGAGACGCATGGCGTTGCCGTTGTCCCACCATTTGTCGCGGTTCGCGGAAACGCCGTAGACCACCATGTGGCCCACGCCGGGGCGGAACAATGCGCTGCGCACGAGCTCGGAAAGATCGTCGTAGCCGAGCCAGGTGATGAGCATGCGCCGGTCGCGCGGCTCAGGAAACGACGAGCCGATGCGCAGGCACACGGTTTCGATTCCGTACCGATCGAAGTAGAACCGCGAAAGATTTTCCCCGAAGCACTTGCTGATGCCGTAGTAGCCGTCCGGACGCATCGGCACTTCAGCGTCGATGAATTCATCCTGCCGGTAGAAGCCGATCGCATGGTTGGAGCTGGCGAATACGACGCGCTTCACCGCGCGCTTGCGCACCGCTTCGTACAGGTTGTATACGCCGACGATATTGGACTGAAGAATCGGCTCGAACGGACCCTCGACCGAGATCCCGCCGAGGTGCACGACGGCATCTACGCCTTCAACCAGCGCCATTACGGCCCGCCGGTCGGCAAGGTCGCAGAGACGAATCTCCT
>JBGPLD010000263.1:0-3356 GCA_041486325.1 Gammaproteobacteria bacterium | reverse complement strand
CCTTCGTGCAGGTGATCGTGCCGAGCATGGCGTCGGAATGCCCGACGATGTACTTGGTCGCGGCCTGCACCGATACGTCCGCGCCGTGCGCGAACGGCTTGAAGTAAAGGGGCGTGCCCCAGGTGTTGTCCATGATCACGACGATGCCGCGGCGGCGCGCGGCTTCCGCGATCGCCGGCACGTCCTGCACTTCGAAGGTGAGCGAGCCGGGCGACTCCAGATAGATCACGCGCGTCTCCGGCCGGATCAGCGGCTCGATGCCTTTGCCGACGAGCGGATCGAAAAAAGTCGTGCTCACGCCGAAGCGCTTGAGGATGCCCTTCGCGACATTTCGCGTCGGCCCGTAGACGCTGTCGCTCATGAGGACGTGGTCGCCCGTTGCGAGAAACGCGAGCAGCGCACCCGAGCAGGCGGCGAGACCGGAAGGGTAGACCACGCAGCGATGCCCGCCCTCGAGCGCTGCGATTGCCTCCTGCAGCGACTCGATGGTCGGCGTGCCGAAGCGCCCGTAATACGTGCCCGGCGCCTCCTGCAGCCAGTCCTTGCGCTTGCGCTGATACTCGTCCACGGTTTTCGACAGGATCGTCGAGGCGTGGAAAACGGGCGGATTCACCGCGCCCTGGAATCGTTCGGGGTGGAGTCCCGAGTGAACGGCCTTGGTGTCATCGCGCATGCTGGATCCTTCCGGTAAGGGCGGAAGGCTTTATTTTGACAGCAAGACGGCTCGCCGCGAGGCGCTACCGTAAAATACGCGCTTTTGCCGGCCTGCCCGGCAAAGCGTCCCGCCTTGCCTGCAAGCATTTCACGCATTGCCCGATCGATCGGCCGGCTCGCCTGGCCGGTGCTGATCGCGCAGCTCGCGGCGATCGCGAGCGGCGTGCTCGACACCATCATGGCGGGCCGCTACAGCGCGGTGGACCTCGCGGCGGTGGGCATCGGCACCAGCGTCTACTTCAGCATTTTCATCGGCCTGCTCGGCGTGGTGCAGGCGCTCTCCCCGATCGCCGGGCAGCTCTACGGAGCCAGGCAGGACGCGAGGATAGGCGAGGAGACGAGGCAGACCGCGTGGCTCGCCCTCGGCATCGCCCTGCCCGGCGTACTGCTCCTTGCTTTCCCGGACGCGTTCTTGCGGCTCCTGGACGCGCCGGCGGAAGTCGTGTCGCGCACCCATGCCTATCTCGCCGGCATCGCCTGGGCGCTGCCCGCGATGCTGCTGTTCCGCGTGTTCTTCGCGCTGACCACCGCGGTGTCGCGGCCGCGCGCGGTGATGCTGATCAATCTTTTTTATCTCGCCGTGAAGGTGCCGCTCAACGCGCTGTTCATCTATGGCGCGCTCGGGGCGCCCGAACTCGGCGGACCCGGTTGCGCGGTGGCGACCGCGATCGCGAGCTGGCTGATCTGCGCGATCGCCTGGGTTTATTGCGCGAAGCATCCTTTCTACGCGCCGTTCCAGATCTTCGCGCGCTGGTCCTGGCCCGACGCGCGCACGATCTGGAACCACCTCAAGCTCGGCGTGCCGATGGGGCTCACCTTCTTCGTCGAGGTGACCGCTTTCACTTTCATGGCACTTTTCCTGGCGCGACTCGGCGCAGCCACTTCGGCGGGCCACCAGATCGCGGCAAACGTTTCGGCCGTTGTGTACATGTTCGGGCTCGCTGTGGGTAATGCCACCGGCGTGCTGACCGCGCAGGCCGTCGGCGCGGACAATGGGCGCGAAGCGAGGCATACCGGGCTCACCGGCCTGGGCATCATGTTCGCCATTTCCGTCTGCGCCGGCGTGGCGATATTTTTCGGCGCCCCGGAAATCGTGTTTCTGTACACGCGCGACCGGGACGTGCAAGCGATCGCCGTTCAGCTGCTCGCCTTCATCGCGATCTATCAGCTCTTCGACACCGCCCAGGTGGTGATCGTCAATGCATTGCGCGGCTACAAGATCGCATTTATTCCGATGCTGGTGTATACCGTCGCGCTCTGGGGGATGGGACTGGGCGGGGGCTGGGTCCTCGGCCTGACGCAGTCCGATTTCGCAAATACGCTCGGCCTGGCCACGCCGATGGGCGCAGCGGGATTCTGGCTCGCGGCGGCGCTGAGCCTCGGCGCCGCGGCCGCCATTCTCTTCGCCTATTTCCTTCACGTGAGCCAAAGCCGCGTGACTGGGACAGTTCGGGTCTGAATCGCTGCATTGCGGGCTGCAGGCCTTTACACTATATTCGGCTTCGCTCCCTTCGCCCTGCAGGACAAGGAGACATTATGTTCCGCCGCATCCTTGCCGTATCCGCGCTTCTCCTGTCGGCATTCAGTAGCGGCGCGCCGGCCCAGGCGTATCCGGACAAGCCGATCCGCCTCGTGGTCGGATTCACGCCGGGCGGGGTTTCCGACGTGCTTTCGCGCGCGATCAGCGCGAAGGTCTCGCAGAACATCGGCCATCAAGTGGTAGTGGACAACCGCCCCGGCGCCGGCACCACCATCGCATCGGAGTTCATCGCCAGGTCGGCGCCGGACGGCTACACGCTCTACTTCTGCGACGCCACCACGCACGCGATCAACGCGAGCCTGTACACAAAGCTCTCCTACGACAGCCTGAAGGACTTCACCTACATCAGCCTGCTCGCCTCCACGCCGCTCCTGCTCGTCGTAAACGCGGCGCTGCCCGCCAATTCGGTGCCCGAGCTGATCGCGCTGGCAAAATCGCGGGCGGGACAGCTCAACTACGCTTCGTCGGGCAACGGCACCATCGTGCATCTGGCGGGCGAGACCTTCAAGACCATGGCGGGCGTTGACATTCTGCACGTGCCCTACAAGGGCAGCGCGCCCGCGACGATCGCGGTGATCGCGGGCGACGTGGCCTTCATCTTCTCGACGATGCCGGCGGCGCTGCCGCACGTGAAGAGCGGCAAGCTGCGCGCGCTCGCGGTGACCACGCCCGCGCGCGTGGCCGCGGTGCAGGACATTCCCACCATCGCCGAGGCGGCGCTGCCGGGATTCGATCTGGTCCTCTACAGCGGCGTGATCGGGCCGGCGGGCATTCCCAAAGACGTCGTCAAGCGCATCAACGCCGAGTTCGCCAAAGCCGTCCAATCCTCCGAGATCCGGGATTTCTTCGCGACCCAGGGCGCAACTCCGATGACGAGCACGCCGGAGCAGTTCGCCGATCATATGCGCGCCGATATCCTCAAGCTCGGAAAGGCCGTGAAGGCTTCCGGGGCGAAGGCGGATTGAGCGGCGGCTGCGCATGGTGAAGAACTTCCTTCCGAAGCACTCGCGCTACGACTACGTTCCGATTACAGAGCGCAAGGACTATTCCTGGCCCGGCGGCAAGCGCCTCGCGTTCTGCATCACCACCAACATCGAGTGCT
>JBGPLD010000262.1:0-3364 GCA_041486325.1 Gammaproteobacteria bacterium | reverse complement strand
GAGTTCGGCGCGACGCCGCTCTTCACGCTGCAAGAGCTGCGCTCGGCCGATGTCGCGATCGCTCTTTACCCGCTGTCTGCATTCCGCGCGATGAACGCCGCCGCGCTCAAGGTCTACAATGCAATCCGCACAGATGGCACGCAAAGAGGCGTCGTGGAGACGATGCAGACGCGCGACGATCTCTACGACTACCTCGATTACCATGCCTACGAGCGCAAACTGGATCAACTCTTCTCCAAAGAGAAAGGCAAATGAGCGCGATTGCCGTTGTTCCAAAACCGAAGAAATCAGTCGCCCTGTCCGGCGTGACCGCGGGCAACACCGCGTTGTGCACGGTCGGCCGCAGCGGCAACGACCTGCATTACCGCGGCTACGACATCCTCGATTTCGCCGACGAGGCCGAGTTCGAGGAAGTGGCCTATCTGCTGGTTCATGAAAAGCTTCCGAATGCCGCCGAGCTGGCTGGATACAAGGCGCGGCTCAAGGGGCTGCGCGCGCTGCCGGACAACGTCAAGGCGGCGCTCGAATGCGTGCCGGCCCTTGCGCACCCGATGGACGTCCTGCGCACCGGCGTCTCGGTGCTTGGAACGGTCCTGCCGGAAAAGGAAGACCATGGCGCGTCCGGCGCGAGGAACATCGCCGATCGCCTGATGGCTTCCCTGGGCTCGATGCTTCTGTACTGGTACCACCACAGCCACCACGGCCGGCGCATCGATGTCGAGACCGACGATGATTCAATCGGAGGGCATTTCCTTCACCTGCTGCACGGGAAGAGACCCTCTACCGAGCAGGTGAGGGCCATGCACACTTCGCTCATCCTGTATGCCGAGCACGAGTTCAACGCCTCGACCTTCGCGTGCCGCGTGGTGGCCGGCACCGGCTCGGACATCTATTCGGCGATCTGCGGCGGCATCGGTGCGTTGCGCGGTCCCAAGCACGGGGGTGCGAATGAGTTCGCATTCGAGGTCCTGTCGCGCTACGGCAATCCCGACGAGGCCGAAGAGGACATCGTGCGGCGCCTGCAGAACAGGGAAATCGTCATCGGCTTCGGCCACCCGGTCTATACCACGGGGGACCCTCGCAACAAGGTGATCAAGGAAGTGGCGCGGCGGTTGTCGAGCGCGGCGAACTCGATGAAACTGTTCGATATCGCAGAGCGCCTCGAGACGGTCATGTGGCGGGAAAAAAAGATGTTTGCAAATCTCGACTGGTTCAGCGCCGTGTCTTACCATATGCTGGGCGTGCCGACGGCGATGTTCACGCCGATCTTCGTGATCTCGCGAACATCCGGCTGGTCGGCGCATATCATCGAACAGAGAATCGACGGCAAGATAATCCGCCCGGCCGCCCAATACACCGGCCCCGAGAACCTGAAGTGGGTGCCGATAGAGGAACGCAAGTAGAATCGTCTGCCTGAAGAGGAGACCGAAATGAAAGCATTTACGTGCGCAGTGTCTGCCCTGCTATGCATCGCCGGGCCGGCCGTCGCGGGACCCGCCGATGAAATGGCTGGTACCTGGGAATGCCGCCTGCCCGGCGTGGAATACGGCAGGAAGCCGCCCATCCTCTACGTCGGCCAATCCGAGGTGAAGGATTCCGGCCAGTCCGTTGTCGTCGACCTGGATGGCTTCGCCCGCGAAGTCTACGGCCTGTCGAGCGTCACTCCGGACGCCGACGGCTGGCTCAAAGTGACGCCGGCCCAGGGACAGGCATTCCTGGTGCGGCCCGAGGCCGACGAGAAAGTCAAGACGGCCGTCATGGCGCTGCGCCTGGGCGCAACCGGAGGTATCTACCGCTGCCTCAGGCTCCCCCCGCAAAAGCCGCTCTAGGGCGGCGTCATCGACAGGATTGCATGTCCGGTCGCATTTCCAACGTCCGCCCCAAGCCTGACAAGGTCCTCGTCGACATAGCCGACTACGTCGGCGAATTCACGATCAAGAGCGCCGAGGCGTATGACACCGCGCGGCTGTGTCTGATGGACACGCTGGGCTGCGGCCTGGAGGCGCTCGAGTACCCCGCCTGCACCCGGCTGCTCGGGCCGATCGTGCCCGGCACCGTCGTTCCAAATGGGGCCCGGGTGCCCGGCACGCGCTTCGAGCTCGACCCGGTCCAGGCGGCATTCAACATCGGCGCCATGATCCGGTGGCTGGACTTCAACGATACCTGGCTCGCCGCCGAGTGGGGCCATCCCTCGGATAACCTCGGCGGAATTCTCGCCACCGCCGATTGGCTTTCCCGCAATGGCACGACTATCCTCATGCGCGACGTGCTCACCGCGATGATCAAGGCGCACGAGATCCAGGGCGTGATCGCGCTCCAGAACAGCTTCAACCGCGTCGGCCTCGACCATGCGGTGCTGGTGAAGGTCGCCTCAACCGCCGTGGTTGCGCAGATGCTGGGCCTCTCCCGCGCGGGAATCATCAATGCCGTTTCCCACGCCTGGCTGGACGGGCAAAGCCTGCGCACCTACCGCCACGCGCCCAATACGGGCTCGCGCAAGTCCTGGGCAGCGGGCGACGCGACTTCGCGCGCGGTGCGCCTCGCCCTCATCGCAAAGACAGGTGAAATGGGCTATCCGTCGGTGCTCACCGCAAAGACCTGGGGTTTTTACGACGTGCTGTTTCGCGGCAAGCCGTTCCGGTTTCCGCGGCGCTATGGCTCCTACGTCATGGAGAACGTGCTGTTCAAGATCTCCTTCCCCGCCGAGTTCCACGCGCAGACGGCGGTGGAAGCGGCGCTGCTTTTGCACCCCGAAGTTAAAGACAGGCTTTCCGACGTCAAGAAAATCGAGATCCTCACGCACGAGTCGGCGATCCGCATCATCGACAAGAAGGGACCGCTCCACAACCCTGCCGATCGGGATCACTGCATCCAGTACATGGTGGCGGTCGGCCTGATCAAGGGCAATCTGACCGCCGCCGACTACGAAGACGACGTCGCGCGGGACCCGCGCATCGACGCGCTGCGCGCAAAGATGCTGTGCGTCGAGAGCAAGCAGTACTCGCGAGATTATCTGAACCCCAAAAAACGCTCGATCGCAAACCAGCTGCAGATTTTCTTCAGGGACGGAACCAAGACGCGCAAGGTGGCGGTAGAATATCCCCTCGGTCACCGCCGCCGCCGTCACGAAGGCATTCCCTTGCTCGAAGCGAAATTCCGCACGAACCTCGAGCGCCGCTTTCCAAAGGAACGGCGCGACGCGATCATCGAAATGTGCGGCGATCCAAAGCGCCTGGAAGCGACGCCGGTCAGCGAATTCGTCGATATGTTTGTGAGCTGAGCAAACCCTTTTTACCGCAATGGACGCCAAGGAAAACCTTTCAGTGAATTTCCTTCGCGTCCTTGGCGTCCTTGGCGGTTAGAG
>JBGPLD010000261.1:0-3370 GCA_041486325.1 Gammaproteobacteria bacterium | reverse complement strand
GATCATCGTGAGCGACCGTTCGGTGATCGAGATCACGCTGAAGCGCTCGATCGACGCGCGGCTCCACTTCGACGGCCAGCTGCAATGCGATCTGCACGAGGGCGACCACGTCATGATCCGGCGCGCTGCGCAATCCATCACTTTCGTGCACCCGCCGGGTTACAGCTACTACGCCATGCTGCGCGGGAAACTGCACTGGAGCGAAGTCCTGTAGGCGAGCCGGACATGCTGCTGCATCTTGCCATACGCGACTTCGCCATCGTCGACCAGCTCGAGCTGGAATTCCGGCCCGGCTTCACGGCCCTGACCGGCGAGACCGGCGCCGGCAAGTCCATCCTCATCGATGCGCTGTCGCTTGCCCTGGGCGAACGCGCGGGGAGCGAGCAGGTGCGCACCGGGTGTGAGCGCGCCGAGATCACGGCCGAGTTCGGCACCGAATCGCTGCCCGATTTCCTTCACTGGCTGCGCGAGCGGGCCCTGGAAGGCGATCCAAACCGGCTACTGCTGCGCCGCGTGGCGGATCGAAGCGGAAGATCGCGCGCTTTCATCAACGGTCATGCCGCGACGCTCAACCAACTGCGCGAAGCAGGGGAGCGGCTGGTGGACATCCACGGCCAGCACGCCCACCAGTCGCTACTTCGGGCCGAATCGCAGCGTCAGGTGCTGGACGTTCACGCGGGGCTCGCGCCGCTCGCCAGGGAAGGCGGCGAGGCCTACCGGGAGTGGCAAAAACTCGTCAGGGCAAGGCTCGAGAATCAGCGCGACGCCGCGGCCCGCGATGCCGAACGCGAGCAACTCATGTGGCAGGTCGAAGAGTTGTCGCGGCTTGCACTCGCGCCCGACGAATGGGAGCGAATCCAGTCCGAACATGGCCGGCTTGCGCATGCCGCGAGCCTGATCGAAGGCGTGCGAGCTGCGATCGACGCGCTTACGGAATCCGAAAACGCCGCCTTGGGCGCGCTTTCAGGCGTGCTGTCGCGTCTTCGGCCGTTGGTTGAATTCGACGGGTCGCTGCGTGAAACGGTGGCGCTGTTGGAATCCGGCGAGGCCCAGCTGCGCGAAGCGGCGTACGCGCTGCGGCACTACGCAGATCGCGTCGAGCTCGACCCACAAAGATTGCGCGAGGTCGAGCAGCGGCTCGAGACGATACACGGTGCCGCGCGCAAATTCCGCGCGCGGCCCGACGCGTTGCCCGATCTGCTCACTGAGCTGCAGGCGCGCTTGAAGGACTTGATGGTCGCCGCCGACCTCGAGACCCTGATCAAGCAGGAGCAGGCGGCGCGCGCGCGCTACGACAAGGTTGCGGCGCAGCTCTCGGCCGAGCGCAAGAAGGCGGCTGCGAAGCTCGCCCGCGAGGTGAATGCGGCGATGAAAGAGCTGGCGATGGCCGGTGCTCGCTTCGAGGTGGAGCTGCGCTCGCTGCTGCCCGAGGGCAGCGCAGCGGGCAACGAGCAGGTCGAGTTTTTGGTTACCACCAATCCGGGCGTGGAGCCGCGCCCGCTTTCGAAGGTGGCCTCCGGAGGCGAGTTGTCCCGGATCAGCCTTGCCATCCAAGTGATCACGAGCCGGGCGGCGGCCGTGCCGACGCTGATTTTCGACGAAGTCGACTCGGGCATAGGAGGGGCGGTGGCCGAAGTCGTGGGCAGGAAGCTGCGGGCCCTGGGCGAGGAACGCCAGGTGCTGTGCGTTACTCACCTGCCGCAGGTGGCGGCCCAGGCGCGGGAGCAGTGGTCCGTGACCAAAGGCAACGAAAACGGATCCGTGAAGAGCCGGGTGGCGGTGCTCGACCAGAGGTCCCGCATCGAGGAAATCGCCCGCATGCTGGGAGGGGTAGCGATCACGGCCACCACTCGCAGGCACGCGGCAGAAATGCTCGACTTGCGGTAGTATTTTTTTGATACATATTTGTGCTCATCGGCTTCTGGAGACGGACATGGCTAATGGCAGAGGAAATTCCACGGGATCAGGCCAGATCGTTACCCTGATCGTCGTCGCGATCGTTCTCGCGGTCGGGTATGTCGCGCTCGACATGTACAGTGCGGGCCAGATGGACATGCTGACTGTCGAGACGCGCGGGCTGCAGATGATTTCTGCGCTCTCCAGGTACAAGCAGGAGACGGGCAGCTATCCGGAATCGCTCGACAAACTCGTGCCCGCGTACACCCCCGCCGTAAGCAAATGTCCGAACGGAGAGTCGATCCGTTACGCCGTCGCGGGCGGAGAATTCAAGCTTTCCTGCCCGAAAGTCGTGTTCAAGCAAAAGACATACGGTTACGAATCTCGCAGCAGAATTTGGGACGGCTGAATGGCCGGCGGAACCCGTATCGGCCATCGCCCCGGGTTTGTGCGGGGCAGCCCTTTCCGCTAGAATTCCCGGCTCTCCAGGCGCGTAGCTCAGCTGGCTAGAGCACCACCTTGACATGGTGGGGGTCGTTGGTTCGAGTCCAATCGCGCCTACCAATTGTTAAAGCGGGCGCCGGGGGGCGCCGCTGGTAACTCCGCGCATTGGAACGGACGTATAACGCCGTTCAATGCGCGGTTTTGTTTTTACAATGTCTCCATGCTGAACATTCGCCTTCCCGACGGCTCGGTAAAGAGTTTTCCCGGGCCCGTCACCGTGGCCGAGGTCGCGCAGGCGATCGGCCCGGGTCTTGCGCGCGCCGCGCTCGCGGGCAAGGTTGACGGCAAGCGGGTCGATACCTCGTATCGCATCGACCACGATGCGGGGCTCTCCATAATCACCGAGCGCGACAAGGAGGGCGTCGATATCCTGCGTCATTCGGCGGCGCACCTGCTCGCCTACGCGGTGAAGGAGCTTTTCCGGGACGCACAGGTGACCATAGGGCCGGTGATCGAGAACGGCTTCTACTACGATTTTTCCTACAAGCGCCCGTTCACGCCGGAAGACCTCGCGGCTATCGAGAAGCGCATGGCCGAGCTGGCAAAAAAGGACTTTCCCGTCGTGCGCGAAATGTGGCCACGCGCCAAGGCGGTCGAGTATTTCAAATCGATCGGCGAGCACTACAAGGCGGAAATAATCGCCTCGATTCCCGCAGGCGAGGAAGTATCGCTTTACCGGGAGGGCGACTTCATCGATCTGTGCCGCGGCCCGCACGTGCCGTCCACCGGCAGGCTCAAGGTGTTCAAGCTGATGAAGGTTGCCGGCGCGTATTGGCGCGGCGATTCGAAGAACGAGATGCTGCAGCGGATTTACGGCACCGCCTGGGCAAAAAAAGAGGAGCAGGACGCCTACCTCCATATGCTCGAGGAGGCCGAGAAGCGCGATCACCGGCGCCTGGGCGCGCAGCTCGATCTGTTTCACCTGCAGGAAGAGGCGCCCGGCATGGTGTTCTGGCATCCCAAAGGCTGG
>JBGPLD010000260.1:0-3370 GCA_041486325.1 Gammaproteobacteria bacterium | reverse complement strand
TCGAGCTGATGGAAAAACTCGTCGGCTTCGACACGGTGAGCCGCAACTCGAACCTCGGGCTGATCGAATGGGTGCGCGACTACCTGAAGCGCCTCGGCGTCGAGTCGCGCCTGAGCTACGACTCCTCGCGTGCGAAGGCCAATCTCTTCGCCACGCTGGGCGGAGCGGGCGGCGCGGGTCTCGCGCTCTGCGGGCACACCGACGTCGTGCCGGTGGACGGCCAGCCCTGGGACACCGATCCGTTCCGGGCGGTCACGCGCGAGGGGCGCGTCTACGGCCGCGGCACGGCCGACATGAAAGGCTTCATCGCCTGCACGCTTGCCGCCGCGCCGATGTTCCTCGATGCACCGCTCAAGCGCCCCGTCCACCTCGCTTATACCTACGACGAGGAAGTCGGATGCCTGGGCGCGCCCGTGCTGATCCGCGATCTTCAGGCCGCCGGCATCAAGCCCGCCGGCTGCATCGTCGGCGAGCCGACCGCAATGCAGGTGATGATCGGGCACAAGGGGCTGCGCGTGTACCGCTGCTGCGTGCGCGGGCTGGAGGTGCACTCTTCGATCTCGCCGAGCGGCGTCAACGCCATCGAGTACGCGGCGCGGCTCGTCGCCCGCATCCGCGAAGTGGCGCTCGAGCTGCGGGAGAATGGCCCGCGCGACGAGAGTTTCTCGATACCCTACGTCACCATGGGCACTGGCACGATCAAGGGGGGCACCGCGCACAACATCGTCCCGCGCGACTGCGAGTTCCGCTTCGATCTGCGCTACCTGCCCGGAATGAACGCCGACGAGCCGGTCGAGCGCGTCCGCAGCTACGCCAGCGTGACGCTGCTTGCGGAAATGCGGCGCGTCTCGGCCGAGGTCGACATCCGCATCGACCTGGAGGAAGAAGCGCCTGCTCTGGATACCGCCGCCGAAGACCGCATGACCACTCTGGGAACGCGGCTCTCGGGAAACAGCGTGCCCGGACGCGCGCCCTTCGCCACCGACGGCGGGCATTTCCAGCGCGCCGGAGTGCCCACCATCGTCATCGGGCCGGGCTCGATCGATCAGGCGCACAAGCCGAACGAATACGTCGCGCTGGAGCAGATCGCGCAGTGCGAACGCTTCCTTGAGCGCCTCAAGGACGAGCTTTGCATGTGACGCGGAGCAAAGCACGTCCGCATGTCCTGATTGCCGGGGGCGGGATCGGCGGCCTGACAGCGGCCCTTGCCTTGCTCAAGCGCGGATGCGACGTCGATGTCTACGAACAGGCCTCCGAGCTCAGGGAAGTCGGGGCGGGAGTCCAGATCAGCGCGAACGGCAGCCGCGCGCTGCACGCGCTGGGCGTGCTCGACGATCTGAAAAAGCTCGCCTGCGAGGCCACGGGCAAGGAAATCCGGCTCTGGAGCACCGGCCAGACATGGAAGCTCTTCGACCTCGGCGCCGTATCGGTCGAGCACTACGGCTTTCCGTATCTCACGGTATACCGGCCTGACCTCCTGGGCGTGCTTGCCGACGCGGTGCGGCGCGAGAAAGCGGGAGCCCTGCACCTCGGTTCGCGCTGCATCGGCTTCACGCAGCAAGGAGGGCGGGTCACTCTCAATCTCGAGAACGGCAAGAGCGCGGAGGGCGACGCGCTCATCGGCGCCGACGGCGTGCATTCCAGGATTCGTTGCGCGCTCTTCGGCGAGGATCAGCCGAAATTCACCGGCATCATGGCCTGGCGCGGCACCGTGCCCATGGAGCGCCTGCCGAAGCACATGGCGCGCAGGGTCGGCACCAACTGGGTCGGCCCCGGAGGGCACGTCGTGCACTATCCCCTGCACCAGGGCAAACTCATGAATTTCGTCGGCATCGTCGAGCGGGCCGACTGGAAAGTCGAATCCTGGACCACGCGCGGCACCGCCGGCGAATGCGCCGCGGATTTCAATGGCTGGCACGAGGACGTTCATCAACTGGTCCGGAACGCTTCGTCGCTGTACAAATGGGCGCTGCTCGGACGCGCGCCGATGGCCCGGTGGACCGCCGGCCGCGCGAGCCTTTTGGGCGATGCCTGCCACCCGATGCTGCCGTTTCTTGCTCAAGGCGCGGTGATGGCGCTCGAGGACGGAGTCCTCCTCGCGCGCTGCATCGAGCAATTCGGCGACAACATCGAAACGGCGCTCGCCCGCTACGAAGGCGCGCGCCGCGAGCGCACGTGCAAGGCAGTACTGGGGTCCGCCGAGAACGCGGTCCGTTTTCACAATCCGGCTCTCGCCCGCAAGGAGGGCGCGCAGGAATACGTCGATCGCGAATGGAGCGAGGAGCGCGTCAGGCAGCGCTACGAATGGCTCTTCACCTACGACGTGACCACCGTCCCGATCTGACCCCGGTTCTCAGGCTGTCCCCCACACCTCCTGCGCGACCTCGAGGACCAGCGCGAGCTTGCGCCGCTGGTCGTCCACCGTGAGCTTGTTGCCGTGATGCGTGCTGGAGAAGCCGCATTGCGGACTAAGGCACAGATTTTCCAGCGGTACGTACTTTGCCGCCGCCTCGATGCGCCGCTTCAGGTCGTCCTTGTTCTCGAGCTGGGGAATTTTCGAGCTGACGAGTCCGAGCACCACCTTTTTCCCTTTCGGCACGAACCGCAGCGGCTCGAAGCCGCCGGCGCGCTCGGTATCGTACTCAAGGAAAAATCCGTCCACGTCGAACTTGCCAAAGACAATCTCGGCAACGAAATCGTAGCTGCCGCTCGCGAGCCAGGTGCTCTTGAAATTGCCGCGGCAGGTATGGATGGCCACCGTCATGTCCTCCGGAACGTCGCGGACCGCCGCGTTCACGGCGTCGGCGTACATCTCCGTGTCCTTTTTCGGCTCGTCGCCGAGCTTGCGGAACTGCTCCTGCACTTTCGGGTCGCCCATCATCGCCACCGTGGTGTCGTCGATCTGCAGGTAGCGGCACCCGGCCTGATAGAGATCGCGGATCTCCTCGCGATAGGCCTGCGTGAGATCCGCCCAGAACTCGTTCAGGTCCGGATAAGTCTTGCGCAGAGACTCGCGATCGCCACGGGCATGCAACATCGCGGGCGACGGCATCGTAAACTTCGGCGTGCGCTTCGTGACCGACTTCAGGAACTTGAAATGATCCAGCATGCTCGGCTTGGTGCGGCGGATCCTGTTCTTGACCATCATGAACGGCGGCTGATCGTCGGTGTTCTTGAACTTCGCGTCGCCGTAAGCGTTGTCCTTCGCGAGCTCGACGCCGTCGAATCCGTGCAGGAAGTCGATGTGCCACCAGTCGCGCCGGAACTCGCCGTCGGTGATGCTCTGGAGCCCGACCGATTCCTGCAAGGCGACAACTTCCCGGATGCATTTGTCCTCCACGGCGCGCAGCGCCGCGCGGTCGATCTCGCC
>JBGPLD010000259.1:0-3382 GCA_041486325.1 Gammaproteobacteria bacterium | reverse complement strand
TTCGACTTTCCCGGCACCAGCAACGGGCTGGGGCGCAACAGCCAGGATATAGGGGAAGGTGCGCTTCGCTCGATGAACGTGGTGCAGGCCGGCGAGCGCACGCGTCTGGTGCTCAATCTGCAAACCATGGTTTCCTATGACACCAAGATCGATGGCAACGACCTGCTGATCACTCTTTCCGGGAGGGCGGCGGCGCCGAAGGCCGGGACCGGTGCCGGAACGCGCTTTGCCGAAGGGCGGTCCGATATCCAGCACGCACTCAGGGACATCAATTTCCGGCGCGGCCGCGACGGCGAAGGCCGAATCGTGGCTGACCTCTCGGACACCAATACGGGTGTGGACATCCGTCAGGTGGGCCAGACAGTCGTCGTCGATTTTCTCAAGACCAGTCTTCCGGACACGCTGCGCAAGCGATTCGATGTGGTGGACTTCGCCACGCCGGTGCTGACGTTCAGCGCCTTTCCGCAAGGCGACAACGTGCGCATCGTCATCGAGCCGCGCGGACTGTGGGAGTACAACGCTTACCAGACAGACACCCAGTTCGTGCTGGAAGTGAAACCGATCCAGTACGACCCAAACAAGCTGGTGCAAGGCACACGCGGCGGCTATGTCGGCGAGAAGCTGTCGCTGAATTTCCAGAACGTCGAGGTACGGAGCGTCCTGAACGTCATCGCTGATTTCACAGATCTCAACATTATTACCAGCGACACGGTGAGCGGAAACCTGACATTGCGACTGAAGGACGTGCCCTGGGACCAGGCGCTTGCCATCATCCTGCAGGCTCGCGGCCTGGACATGCGCAAGACCGGAAATGTGATCTGGATCGCGCCGCGTGACGAACTTGCGACCAGGGAAAAGCTCGCGCTCGAATCGCAACAGCAGATCGGTGAATTGGAAGCCGTGCGCACCGAAAGCTTTCAGATCAACTACCAGAAGGCACTTGACCTGCAGAAGCTGCTGACCGACCCGCAGCAACGGGTGCTGTCCAAGCGGGGCAGCGCCGTGGTGGATGCGCGCACCAACACCATTTTCGTGCAGGACGTGCCGAGCCGGCTGGAGGAGGTCCGCAAGCTGCTTAATAAGATCGACATCGCGGTCCGGCAAGTCCTCATCGAGGCGCGCATTGTCGAGGCGAACGATACGTTCAGCAAAAACCTGGGCGTGCGGCTGGGCTACAATCAAGTCGTTCCCGGCGGAGATCCTTCGCGCAGCCCCAACGCGAATACCCGGTTCAACGTCGGCCCTAACTTGACGCCGACGGCACAAAATACGATTGACGCGGCGGGCAATCAGCTGCTTACCGGGACGCCGGCGCTTATTCCGGACGGACAAAACGTCAATTTGCCCGCTGGCGGCGTTGGTGGATTCAACCCGGGAGCGTTCTCCGTGATTCTTTTCAACAAAGCCTTCACCCGCTTCCTCGATCTTGAGTTGAGCGCGATTGAGGCGGAAGGCAAGGGAAAGATTATTTCCAGCCCACGGGTGCTCACGGCGAATAATGTGGAGGCTCTGATCGAACAGGGTACCGAGTTGCCGTACCAGCAGGCGACCTCAAGCGGGGCCACTTCGGTGGCGTTCCGCAAGGCCAACCTCTCCCTGAAGGTGAAGCCGCAGATCACCCCCGACGGCAATATCATCATGACCCTGGAGGTGAACAAGGACTCGGTGGGCCAGGTCACGACCGCCGGCCCTGCGATCGACACCAAGCACGTTCAGACACAGGTGCTGGTGGAAAACGGCGGGACAGTCGTGATCGGCGGTATCTACACTCAGACCTTGCAAACCACAAATACCAAGGTGCCATTCTTCGGCGATATTCCCTTGCTCGGGTTTCTGTTCCGCAATACCCAGCGAACGGACAACAAGACCGAGCTGCTGGTCTTCATTACGCCGCGCATCGTCGAGGACAAATTCGGCCAGCGCTGATTCGGCAGTTTTCGTTCCATTCTCGGGGCCGGCAATGCCGGCCCTTTTTTCTTCGGCGGCGAGCCGCGACGGGTTGCTACAATAACGCCGTGAAGACTACGCGCAACCTTTTTCTGGTGGGCATGATGGGCGCCGGAAAGACCACCGTCGGCCGCCAGCTCGCCAGGCGCCTGGGCAAGACGTTTCGCGACACCGACGCCGAAATAGAGGCTCGCACCGGCGTGCGCGTCGCGGTAATCTTCGATATCGAGGGCGAGCCCGGATTCCGCAAGCGCGAGGCGGACGTCATCGAGCAACTGACCTCCCTGGACAATGTCGTGCTCGCCACGGGCGGGGGCGCCGTGCTCGAGCCCCGCAACCGCGAAGGCCTCAAGTCACGCGGCTTTGTGATCTACCTGCACGCCCATCCCAAGGAATTAAGGCAGCGGACGCGCAACGACAAGTCGCGTCCGCTCCTGCAGGGCGGCGATCCGCTCAAACAGCTGGAGGCGCTGTACGATTTGCGCGATCCGCTGTATCGCGAGGTCGCCGATTTGGTGGTCGATACCGGCCGCCAAGGCGTCAACTCCCTGCTGGCGCAGGTGCTTGCGAAGCTTGACGAGGCATGCAAACTCTCAGCGTAGCGCTCGGGGAGCGATCCTATCCCGTTCACGTCGGTAGCGGCCTCCTGGATCGAGTCGATATCCTGGCGCCCCTCCTTCCGCGAAGGCAAGTCGCCGTGGTCACCAACGCGACCGTCGCGCCGATTTTCCTCGAGCGCTTCGCGACCGCACTGACCGACGCCGGAATCGAGGTGGTCCGCATCGTGGTCGCGGACGGCGAGGAGTACAAGAGCTGGCGCACGCTCAATTCGATCTACGATGCGCTGCTCGAACGCCGCTGCGGGCGTGACACAACAATCATTGCCCTCGGGGGCGGAGTCATAGGCGATCTTGCCGGCTTTGCCGCCGCTACGTACCAGCGCGGCATTCCATATATCCAGGTACCCACCACGCTCCTCGCGCAGGTGGATTCATCGGTGGGCGGCAAGACCGCGATCAACCATCCCCTCGGAAAAAACATGATCGGCGCTTTCTATCAGCCCAGGCTCGTCCTAGCAGACATGCAGACGCTGGAAACCCTGCCAGAGCGCGAGCTGCGCGCGGGACTGGCCGAGGTGATCAAGCACGGCCTGATTCGCGATGCAAAGTTTTTCGCCTGGCTCGAAGCCAATCTCGAGCGCCTGCTCGCGCGCGAGCCGGAGGCGCTGGCCCAGGCGGTACTGCGCTCGGTCGCGATCAAGGCGGAGATCGTCGGCAAGGACGAGCGCGAAGCCGGCCTGCGCGCCCTCCTGAATCTGGGCCACACCTTCGGCCACGCGATCGAGAACGGTCTGGGATATGGCGCCTGGCTGCACGGCGAAGCGGTCGCGGCGGGCATGGTCATGGCTGCGGACTTGTCGCGCCAGCTAGGCTAC
>JBGPLD010000258.1:0-3384 GCA_041486325.1 Gammaproteobacteria bacterium | reverse complement strand
TGGTGAAAAGCCTGCATCTGGCGGAAATCCGGCCGGAGCGCCTGGCCGAAGTCGCCAAGGCGACCGGCGCGCGCACCGCCACGGCGGATTACCAGGAATTGCTGCGCATCGGCGCGCTCGATGCGGTCTATATCTCGGCGACACCGGAGACGACGCATTATCCGATCGCGCGGGACTGCCTTAGCGCCGGCAAGCATGTGTTTCTCGAGAAACCCATCGCGCTGGAGTTGTCGGAGGCCGACGAACTGATCGGGCTGGCGCGCCGGAACAAGCTGAAATTCACTATCGGCTATTCGCAGAGGTTCAATCCGAAATTCGCCTACGTCAGGAAGTCGATCCGCGATGGCACGATAGGGCGGCCGGTCAGCGCCCTGGTGAGCCGCCACATCTCGCGCAGCCTCGGCAAGAAAATTTCCGGGCGCGTCAAGCTCTCGCCCGCGGCGATGGAAGCGACCCACGATCTCGACTTCGTGCTGTGGTGCCTGGAGCCGGCGAAGCCGGTGCGCGTCTATTCGCAGGCCAATTTCGGCGCCATGCAGGCGGCGAGCGGCGCGCCGATCGCCGATACGCAATGGCTTACCGTGACGCTCGACAGCGGCGTTTCATTCGTGATCGGGGCGGGTTGGAGCCTGCCTCCGGGATATCCGAACTTCTCGACGACGTGGATCGAATTCGTCGGCACGGAAGGGGCGGTGATGGTGGATGACAGCCACCGGGACGTGGTGCTGAACACGATGAACAAGGGCATGCAGCTGCCGCTCTCGACCATGCCCGGGGAGCGCGTGGACCACACTTACGCCGGGCCCATGGCGGCGGAAACCGTGCATTTCCTGGAGGCGGTGGCGCTGGACCGGCCGGTGCTCGTCACGCCCGAGCACGCACGCATGGTCATGGAAGTCTATATGGCGGCCGATCTTTCAGCTGAGCGAAACCAGTCGGTGTCTCTGCCGATCGGAGGTGCAAAGCCGGTGCGCGCAGTCGCCTGAAGGTGCCAGCGCACCTGCCGCCAACCCGCATGGAGGACGCAATGGCACGCAAATCCCGCAAGAAGGGCGCGGCGCGCGCCCGCTTCAAGCTGACCAGCGCCGACATCAAGCCAAACGGCACTATCGCCATGGAGCAGGTGTTCAACGCTTTCGGCTGCGCGGGCCGGAACATCTCGCCCGAACTAAAGTGGTCCGGTGCGCCGGCGGACACCAGGAGCTTCGCGCTGCTCGTGCACGATCCGGACGCGCCCACCGGCGGCGCGGGCTGGTGGCACTGGGTCGTGGCGAACATTCCGGCGGGCGCGACCGCGCTCGCGAAGGATGCGGGCAAGACCGACGGCTCGAATCTGCCCGCCGGCGCCGTGCAGATCGCGACCGACTTTGGCAGCCCCGGCTGGGGCGGCCCCTGCCCGCCCGCGGGCGACAAGCCGCACCGCTACAATTTCACGCTGTACGCATTGAAGACCGAGAAGCTCGACGCAAGTGGCGCGACCGCATCGCTCGCCGGCTACATGGTCAATGCCCACTCGATCGGCAAGGCGAGGCTGACCGGAAAGTTCGGCCGGAAAAAATAGGCGCGGACGCCGGATCGAATGCCAGCGGCACACACCGGCGCGGTCCTCCTCAAGTGCAGAGGTCCCTTGTCCGCACTTGAAGAATGGCCGCAGGTCCTGAAGAAGCTCGCGCTGGACTGCGTGCCCATGGCCGTGGACATCGCTGCGTACGCGGCCGTCGAAGGCAACGAGGCCTACGCGTATCTCTTCTCGCGCAATTATTCCGCAATCGACGGCAAAACTCTGGCGGGCGTCGCGAGTAGCGTACACGGCCTGTCCGGCTGGAAGCGCCTGCAAGTCAGCGTGATCCGGCTGGAATCCGTTTTCGATTCCGCCGGCGCCTCGCGCGGGCAGGCAGCGCCGATTCATTACGTCGTCGAGACCGACGTCGTTCCGGAGCACGAGGCCGACCTGAACGCCTGGTACGACACCGAGCACATGCCCGGCCTTGCGGCCTGTCCGGGCAGCGTGCGCGCCCGCCGCTTCCGAAATCCCGACGGATCGCCGCGCTACCACTCGTGCTACGACCTCGCGAGCACCGAAACGCTGGGGAGCGAGCCGTGGCTCGCGGTGCGCCACACCGAGTGGAGCTCGCGCGTGAGGCCGCATTTCCGCAATACCAAGCGCACCATGTTCCGGCGCCTGTTCCAGATCGCGCCATGATAGTCGCGGGAGGTACATCGTGAAACGCAGCACCGAGCGCTTTCTCAGCACGCACACCGGCAGCCTGCCGCGGCCGGAAGACCTAGTGCGCATGATGTACGCCAGGGAGGAAGGCGTGCCGGTCGATCCCCCGGCGCTTGCGGCGCGCGTGCGCTCCGCGGTAGCGGAGGTAGTGAAGAAACAGGCCGACGCCGGCGTGGACCTCGTCAACGACGGCGAAATGTCCAAGCCGAGCTACGCCACCTACGTCAAGGACCGGCTGAACGGCTTCGGCGGCACCGGCAATACCTTCGTGTACCAGGATCTCGCCGATTTCCCGGCGCTCGCGAAGCGCGTGTTCGGAGATCCCGGCCGGTCGCGAAGGAAAACGCCCGGCTGCAACGGCCCGATCAGCGTGCGCGACGCGCAGGCCGCAAAGACCGACACCGACAACCTCAAGGCGGCGCTCGCCGCGGTCAAATCCGAAGGCGCGTTCATGAGCGCGGCATCGCCCGGCGTGGTGGGGCTGTTCTTCAGGAACGACCACTACCCGAGCCAGGAGGCGTACCTCCACGCCATCGCCGAGGCGATGCGCCACGAGTACGAGACGGTCGCAAAGGCGGGCTTCACCCTGCAGGTCGATTGCCCGGACCTGGCGATGGGCCGGCACATCCAGTATGCGGACCTCAGCCTCGAGGAATTCCGCAAGCGCGCGCACCTGCACGTCGAGGCGCTCAACCACGCGCTCGCGAACATCCCGCCGGAACAACTTCGCATCCACCTGTGCTGGGGCAACTACGAAGGGCCGCACCACTGCGACGTGCCGCTCGCCGACATCATCGATATCGTTTTTCGCGCGCGCCCGAGCGCGATCTCGTTTGAAGCCGCCAATCCGCGCCACGCGCACGAATGGACCTTGTTCGAGCGCGTGAAACTGCCCGAGGGCAAGGTGCTGATTCCGGGTGTGCTCGAATCGAAATCGAACTTCATCGAGCACCCGGAGCTGATCGCGCAGCGCCTCGGCCGCTACGCCAAGCTCGTCGGCCGCGAAAACGTCATCGCCGGCAGCGACTGCGGCTACGGCACCTGGGTCGGCCAGGCGGCGGTGGACCCGGATGTGGTCTGGGCGAAGATGGCGGCAATGGCGGAGGGCGCGCGCATCGCCACGCGGCAGTTCTGGAAGTAACCTGCCGAATCGCCCC
>JBGPLD010000257.1:0-3393 GCA_041486325.1 Gammaproteobacteria bacterium | reverse complement strand
GGTCTGCTCGCCGCCTGGGTCTTGTACGACCGCATCATGATGCCTTCGGTGCGCTGGCTTATCCGCAGCCGCGCCAACAAAGTGCTCAATGAGGTCGGCGGCCGGCTGAAGATCGAGATCCGGCCGTTCCAGCAGACGCGGCGGCAGGCGCTGATCGATCTCCTCGCCTACGACGCCAAGGTGCAGGAAGCGGTCGCCGCGCATGCGCGCGCCCAGGGGATGCCGCGCGAAGTCGTGACCGCGCAAGTCATGCGCTACGCGCGAGAGATCGTCCCCGTATTCAACGCCTACCTTTATTTCCGCGTCGGTTACTGGATCGGCCGCAGGATCGCGCAATCGCTTTACCGCGTGCGCCTGGGCTACGCCGACAGCGCGGCGCTGGCAAAGATCCCGCCGAACTCCACGGTCGTGTTCGTGATGAACCACCGCAGCAACATGGACTACATCCTCGCCGCCTATCTCGCCGCGGACCAGGCGGCGCTTTCCTATGCCGTCGGCGAATGGGCGCGCGTCTGGCCGCTGCAGCAGCTGATCCGCTCGATGGGCGCGTATTTCGTGCGCCGCAACTCGCGCGACGAGCTCTACCGGCGCGTGCTCGAGCGCTATATCGCCATGGCGACCGAGAACGGCGTGACGCAGGGCGTGTTTCCCGAGGGCGGCCTGTCGCGCGACGGCAAATTGCGCGAGCCGAAGCTGGGTGTGTTCGACTACATGCTGCGGGGATTCAATCCCGAAGGCGAGCGCGATCTGGTATTCATCCCGCTCGGAATCAACTACGATCGCGTCCTCGAGGACCGCACCCTGCTGCTTTCCCTGGATGCGAAGGCTGGAAAGCCGGGGGTCCTGAGCGCTGCGCGGCGCACGCTGGGATTCATCGCGAGCCAGTCGGTCCTCATGCTCAGGAGCGAATGGAAACGCTTCGGCTATGCCTGCGTGAACTTCGGTGCGCCGATCTCGATGCGAGACTACTGCGCCGCGCTCGGCGTGGACTTGCGCAAGCTGGGCAAGGAAGACCGCTTCGCGCATGTCTCCGAGCTGGCGCAATACCTGATGTCGACGCTGGGCAAGCTCATCCCGGTGCTGCCGGTGCCCCTGGTTGCGACGGTCTTCTGCGACGCGCCCGAGCGCAGGTTTTCGGCGATCGAGCTGAAAGCGCAGGTCGGGCAGAGAATCGAGCGCCTCGAGCGCCGTGGGGCGCGCATCTACATTCCGCGGCGCGAGCTGGACGGCGCAGTCGCCGCCGGCCTTGAGATGCTCACGCTGCGGCACCTCGTCGCCGAAGAGGACGGCCTGTATCGCGCCAATCCGGACGAGATGCTTCTGCTGCGTTACTACGCCAATTCGATCATGCACTTGCAGGCTTGAGTCGTTCGGGCGCTTGCCCCGATTCGCGGCGTGATGTATTGTCATCGCAACCAAAAAAACTGCCGACGGCGCCGAAATATCAGGTCCGGCGAGTAGACATGAATTGCAGCGCGCCTCGGGCGCGAAAAGGAGGGACCGATGATTCCTGCGGCATTCGATTATCACCGGCCGGCATCGCTCGAGGAAGCCTTTGGGCTGCTCTCGCGCCACGGCGATCAGGCCAAGGTGCTTTCTGGCGGCATGAGCCTGCTGCCGATGTTGAAACTCCGCCTTGCATCGTTCGCGCATCTGGTGGATATCGGCCGTGTACCGGGGCTCGATTTCATCAAGGAGGAAGGCGGATTTCTCAAGATCGGGGCAATGACGCGCCAGGCCACGCTGGAGCGCTCCGATCTCATCCGGTCCAAGTATCCCATTCTCGCGGACGCGGTGCCGCTGATCGCCGATCCGCTGGTGCGCAACCGGGGAACCATAGGCGGCAACGTGGCGAACGGCGATCCCGGCAATGACCAGCCGGCGGTCATGCTCGCGCTGGGTGCCACCTTCGTCGCGCGAGGGCCGAAGGGCGAGCGCACCATCCCGGCCAGCCAGTTCTACAAGGGCCTTTATTCCACCGCTCTCTCAGCCAACGAGATTCTCACCGAGGTACGCATTCCGGCGCCGCCGGCCCGAAGCGGAGGCGCCTACGCCAAGCTCAAGCGCAAGACCGGAGATTTCGCGGTCGCGGCCGCGGCCGTTCAGCTGACGCTGAATGCGAAGGGAGCGATTGAGCGCGCCGCCATCGGTCTGACCAATGCCGCACTCACGCCGGTCGAGGCGAGCGACGCGGCAAAATACCTCGTCGGCAAGATGCCGGACGAAAAAACGATTGCGGAGGCGGCGAAGATGGCCGGGGCGAAGAGCTCGCCCAGCGCCGACCGGCGCGGCTCGGTCGAATACAAGAAGGAAATGGCCCGCGTAATGGTAACGCGCGCCCTGCGCAAGGCGGTGCAGCGGGCGGGAGGAAAATAATCATGGCCATGCACAAGATCAGCGTCACGATCAACGGCGCGGCGCGCGAGGCGGAAGTCGAGTCGCGCCTCTTGCTCGTGCACCTTATCCGGGAAGTGTTCCGGATGACCGGCACGCACATCGGCTGCGACACCTCGCATTGCGGCGCGTGCACGGTAGTCCTGGACGGCAATCCGGTCAAGTCGTGCACGGTGCTCGCGGTCCAGGCCGACGGTTGCAAGATCACAACGGTCGAGGGCCTGGAGCAGGGCGGCAAGCTCCATCCCGTGCAGGAGGGCTTCACCGAGAAGCACGGCCTGCAATGCGGGTTCTGCACGCCGGGCATGTTGATGACCACGAGCGCGCTGCTCGAGCGGAACAAGAATCCGAGCGAGCAGGAGATCCGCCAGGCGATTTCCGGAAACCTGTGCCGCTGCACCGGGTACGTCAATATCGTCAAGGCCGTGCAATACGCGGCCGAGAAAATGCGCTAGGAGGCACTCCATGAGCGAACTCAGAACCAGCGCCAAGATCTCCGGCATGGGCCACTCGATGAAGCGCAAGGAGGACCCGCGCCTGATCCGCGGCCAGGGCCGCTTCGTCGACGACATCCAGCTCCCCGGGATGCTCTATATGGATATCGTGCGCAGCCCGCATGCGCACGCCAAGATCAAGAAGATCAATACCGAACGCGCGCTGAAGATTCCCGGCGTGCTCGCGGTGATCGACGGCGCCACGCTCGAGAAGTACAAGCTGCACTGGATGCCGACGATCTCGTCGGACACGCAGATGGTGCTGCCCACCGACCGCGTGATGTACCAGGCGCAGGAAGTGTGCGCGGTGATCGCCACCGAGCGCTACATCGCCGCCGACGGCGCGGACGCGGTGGAAGTCGAGTACGAGCCGCTGCCGCCCTTGATCGATCCGTTCAAGGCGCTCGCGCCCGGCGCTCAGGTGCTGCGCACCGACAAAGAGGGCAAGAAGGACAACATTGCGTTTCACTGGGAGGCGGGCGACCGCGCCGACACCGACCGTGCG
>JBGPLD010000256.1:0-3395 GCA_041486325.1 Gammaproteobacteria bacterium | reverse complement strand
TGTTGCGCTGATGCTCGCTTGCGGGAACGCGGGCGCGCAGACGCCGCTCGAACGCGGCAAATATCTGGTCGACGCCGTCATGGCCTGCGACGGCTGCCATACCCCGCGCGGTCCCGCCGGTTTCAACATGGAAAAGCGGTTTTCCGGCGGCTCGCAATTGTGGGACGAGGCGGCGTATACGGTCCGCGGTTCCAACATCACGCCCGACCGCGACACCGGCATCGGCGCGTGGAGCGCCGACAATCTCAAGAAACTGATGACCGAAGGCGTGCGGCCTAACGGCGTGCCGGTCGCGCCGCAAATGCCGTTCCCGTTCTACAAGATCCTGACGCCGCGCGACCTCGACGCCGTGGTGACCTATATCCGCTCGGCCGCGCCGCTGCGCAACGAAGTGCCGGCGCCGACCTACAAGGCGGCGATGCGCGTCGTCCTGATCCCGGGCGCGGAAAGGCCGATCGACGAGGCGGCGCTCGCCGATCCGGTCAAGCGCGGCTTTTATCTCGCCACCATCGCCCATTGCATGGAATGCCACGCCCGCAGCCCGGACGGCACGCCCGACTACAAGAATCGCTACGGCAAGGGCGGCCACGTAATGAAGGGACCGTTCGGCGCCGTCACGGTCGCCAACATCACCTCGCATCCGACCAAGGGCATCGGGGCGTGGAGCGACGACGATATCCGCCGCGCCCTGACGCAAGGGATCGCCCGCGACGGCCGCGCGTTCAAACAGCCGATGGCGCGCCAGATGTATTTCAGCAAGATGACGCCGTCGGACATCGACGCCATCGTCGCCTGGGTGCGCACCCTGCCGCCGCTGGAGTGAGGAGTGCGCCGCAGGCGCCACATTCCGGAACGGGATTACCGCAGGGAATAAATGGGCGAGTAGAACTGTTACCGCGCTGGAATCCATCGCGCTCGCGAGAGGTGGAGTTCCGAAGTATCGAAGCGCATAATTGGGGCCGCCTCGGAGGAGAGGCGCTTCATACCGTACATAACCTGGGAGGAAACCATGCAGCGTACATTCCTTGCATTTTTTGCCTGCGGACTGGCGACGGCCCTGTTCGCATCGCCGGCCTGGTCGCAGGGCCAGCCCGCCGCGCCCGCCGCTCCGCAGCGTCCGCAGATCGAAACCCGGAAGGTCGAGGGTACTGGCAACGTCTACATTTTCCGCAACGGCAACCACCAGTCGATGTTCGTCGTCACCAAGGACGGCGTGATCGCTACCGATCCGATCGCCTACGGGCGCCCGCAGGGCGGGGCGGCCTATGTCGCCGAGATCAGGAAAGTCACCGACAAGCCGATCAAGTACCTGATCTACAGCCACCACCACTACGACCACGTTGCCGGCGGCCAGGCGTTCAAGGATGCGGGCGCGAAAATCATCGCGCACAAGAAAGCCAAGGAACGCCTCGCCGTCCTCAAGGATCCGGCCACGCCGCTTCCCGACGAGACGTTCGACAAGAAAAAGGTCATCAAGCTCGGCGGCACCACGCTCGAGCTGACCTACCTCGGCCTCAACCACTCCGACAGCTCGCTCGTCATGCGCCTGCCGAAAGAGAGAATCATCTTTGTGGTGGATTTCCTGCCGGTCGGCACGGTGCCGGGTCGCGGCATGATCGATTTCTATCCGATCGAGGCGGAGGCTTCGATCAAGCAGGTGCTGAGCATGGATTGGGATCGACTGATCCCGGGTCATCCGGGGCAGCCGGGCGACCGGCTGGGCACCAAGAAGGATGCCGAAGACCAGCTCACCTTCCTGCGTGATGCCTCCGACGCGGTGAAGGTCGCGGCGCGCGAAGGGAAATGCTGGGAGCCGGCGGAGAAAGAGGTCAAGCTGCCGAAATATGAAAAGTGGCCCGGCTACGAGAACAACCTGCAATTCGTGACGCGGCGCTATTGCGGCCTTTGGGGGCGCGGCACCTGAGCCGAAGGATCTGCGTTCCAGGACAACGGCCGAGGCCAACCCTCGGCCGTTTCTGTTTTCGGTGCTCAATCCGATGAATTACGCCGCCAGCGCCTCGCCGCGCTCCACGGGAAACTCCGCCTCGGACCAGTCCTGCTTGCCGCCCGGATAGACGGCGACCTTTTCGTAGCCGAGCTGCGCGAGCCTTCCGGCCGCGATGTGCGAATTCTGGCAGTTGCGGTTCGCGCAATAGACGACGATCTCGGCGGTCTTGTCCGGAAGCACCTTCGCCGCGAGACGGTCCACTTCGTCGTGCGGCAGGTGCAGCGCGCCGGGCAGGTGCCAGTCGCGATAGTACTTTTCTGGTAGCGCCTCGACGAGCACCGGGCGGACAGCTCCGGCAATCTTTCGGCGGAGCGTTTCACGATCGATCTGCTTGAACATGGTTCTCTCCTATTAAAGTTAGTCGCATCGCAGATAGTTGCAAATGCAACGATATGCTGACACAGCTTAGTTGCATTGGCAACTACTTTCTGCGACAATGCCCGGGCCGTTCTGAAACCCCGCAGAATCAATGACCAAGGACAAGGACTCCAAGGGCCACGCCTGGGCCGTTCTGCTGTCGGCGCACGCGACGCTGATCGACAAGATAGGGACCGCGCTTGCCGGAACGAAGCTGCCGCCGCTTGATTGGTACGACGTGCTCTGGGAGCTAGAGAAGGCTGAAGGCGGGAAGCTGCGCATGCACGAGCTCGCGCGCCGCATCGTGCTCTCGCGGAGCAGCCTCACGCGCCTGGCCGACCGGCTCGAGAGCGCGCGGCTGATCGAGCGCGTGGACAGCCCCGACGACGGCCGCGGCTACCACTGCGCCATCACGCGCGCCGGCCGCGCGATGCGCAGCAAGATGTGGCCTGTATACAAAGCGGAGATTGAGCACCACTTCTCGCGCCACATCACCCTGGACGAGGCGCGCACGATCGGCGACGCGCTTGCGCGCGCGGTGAAGGCGGCGCGGGATTCAGCTCCTTCTTAAGAGTGGGAGTGCCCGGGATTCTTTTCCTGTCGGCAACGGGCGGATTGAATTTCATGTCACTCGAACAACGTATGGAGGGCATCGAAATGTCCCAATTCCATGAAGGCGGCTGCGTGTGCGGAGCGGTGCGATACCGGGCGGAGGGCGCTCCGGTTCGGACATCGGCGTGTCACTGCACGTTTTGTCAGCGGCGAACGGGCGGTGCCTTCGGGATCGGAGTCTATTTCAGGGAGCAGGACGTCGAAATAGTTTGCGGCGGATTGAAGACCTACGAACACCGGTCGGACGAAAACAATCGCTGGCTACGAATGCAGTTCTGCCCGAACTGCGGCACCACAGTGTGCTTTACCGTCGAGGCCCTGCCCGGCGTTTGCGCCATCGCGGGCGGAACGTTCGACGATCCGAAGTGGTTCAGGATCGAGCGGCACAGCTGGTTGCGCTCCGCTCATTCGTGGATGG
>JBGPLD010000255.1:0-3413 GCA_041486325.1 Gammaproteobacteria bacterium | reverse complement strand
GGGCGTATGGATGACGACCAGGACCGAGCGGGGGATTTTGTAGCGTGGCGGTGCTTCGTTCATTTCTGGGGAACGAGGCCGGCGCCGCTCAGGCCGAAGGCAATTCGGGCCAGCCGGATTTCCAGCCGTCGGGCCCGCCGATCAGCGTCCAGAAGGGCTTGCCGCGTCCACGCCAATTCGCGGCCGCCTCGGCCATGACGTCCATCGCCTCCTCGAATTCGTGGCGATGCCCGGCGCAGAAATGCTTGCTCTTCTCGAGGATCACGACCCAGCCCTTTGCCTGCAGTCACGACAGATCCTTCAGGCAGTCCGCGAGCGCGTCCCAGTTGCCGCCGAACCAGTCTGGAAATTTCATCGCCTTCGACACGTCGTTGAGGAAATCCTTTTTGTCGTGCGCATGCCCGATGTCGATGCGAAACACGGCGAGCCCCGCCGCCTCGGCGGCCTCGGCGATCCCGCGCACGTCGGCGGTAAGGTGAAACACGCCCGCCTTGGCCGAATCTTTGAACCAGTCAGCCTTCAAGTTCTTTTGCCTTTCCTCCGCGTCCTTGGCGTCCTCGGCGGTTAACGCTTTTCGTCGGTGCGCAACCTGATGTGCAGCTCGCGGAGCTGTTTCTCGTCCACCGGCGAAGGCGCCAGCGTGAGCAGGCACTGCGCGCGCTGCGTCTTCGGAAAGGCGATGACGTCGCGTATGGATTCGGCGCCCGCCATCATGGCGACGATGCGATCCAGCCCGAATGCGATGCCGCCGTGCGGCGGCGCGCCGTATTGCAGCGCGTCGAGCAGGAAACCGAACTTCTGCCTCGCCTCCTCGGGCCCGATGGACAGGGCGCGGAACACCTTCGACTGCACTTCCTCGCGGTGGATGCGCACCGAGCCGCCGCCGATCTCCGAGCCGTTCAGCACCATGTCGTAGGCCTTGGCGAGCGCCCCGCCGGGATCGGTGGAAAGAAGGTCCTCGTGGCCGTCCTTGGGCGCGGTGAACGGATGGTGCATGGCGTTCCAGCGCTTTTCTTCATCGTCATGCTCGAACATCGGGAAATCCACCACCCACAGCGGCCTCCAGCCGGCCTGCGCGTAGCCCTTCTCATGGCCGATTTTTTCCCGCAGCGCGCCGAGCGCGTCGTTGACGACCTTGCTTCTGCCCGCGCCGAAGAACATCAGGTCGCCGTCCTTCGCGCCCGAGAGATCGACGATGGTCATCAGCGCCGCATCTGAAAGGTTTTTTACAATCGGGGATTGCAGGCCCGAGCGGCCTGCATTTTTCCTGAACCCTTCGAGCTCATTGAATTTGATCCAGGCAAGCCCCTTGGCGCCGTAAATGCCGACGAACTCGGTGTACGCGTCGATCTCGCCGCGTGTGAGCTCGCCGCCTTTGGGAATCAGCAGCCCCGCCACGCGATGGCCCGGCGTGTTGGCGGGACCCGAGAACACCTTGAACTCGACTGACTTCATCACCTCGGTGAGCTCGGTCAATTTGAGCGGCACGCGCAGGTCGGGCTTGTCCGAGCCGTATTCGCGCAGCGCGTCGGCGTAGCTCATCACCGGGAAAGGATCGGGCAGCGCGATCGCTAACGCCGTCCTGAACACGCTGCGGATCATGCCTTCGAAGATCGCGCGGATTTCGATCTCGCCGAGGAACGAGGTCTCGCTGTCGATCTGGGTGAATTCGGGCTGGCGGTCGGCGCGCAGGTCCTCGTCGCGGATGCAGCGCGTGATCTGGTAGTAACGGTCGTAGCCCGCCATCATGAGCAGCTGCTTGAACAGCTGCGGCGACTGCGGCAGGGCGAAGAATTGCCCGGCGTGCACGCGCGAGGGTACCAGGTAGTCGCGCGCGCCCTCGGGCGTCGATCTGGTAAGCATGGGCGTCTCGATGTCAATGAAGCCCTGCTCGTCCAGGTACTTGCGCACCGCCATGGCGACGCGGTAGCGCAGCATCAGGTTCTTCTGCATGACCTCCCGGCGCAGATCGATGACGCGGTGGGTCAGGCGCACCGTCTCGGAAAGATTGTCGTCGTCGAGCTGGAAAGGCGGCGTGAGCGAAGCGTTGAGGATTTCGATCTCGTGCGCGAGCACCTCGACCTCGCCGCTCGCGATATTGGGGTTGACCGTGCCCTCGGGGCGGCGGCGCACGACGCCCGTCACTCTCAGCACGAATTCGTTGCGGATCCGCTCCGCGATCGCAAAAGTTTCCTTGCGGTCGGGATCGCTCACCACCTGCGCCAGACCCTCGCGGTCGCGCAGATCGATGAAGATGACGCCGCCGTGGTCGCGGCGGCGGTGCGCCCAGCCGCACAGGGTCACGGTCCGGCCGAGCAGGGCGGCGTTCACCTTGCCGCAGTAATGGGTTCGCATGTGGTGAGAAAAGATTGCTCGTTCCGTGGAGACGAAAGAATTGCCTGCACCTACTTTTTATGCCCGCTGTCCTCGCTCTTGCCCGGCGGAACGACGCCCATGGAGATGACGTAGGTCAGGGCTTCATCAACGCTCATGTCGAGCTCGATGACGTCCGACCTGGGCATCATCAGGAAAAAACCCGAGGTCGGGTTCGGCGTGGTCGGAACGTAGATGCTCAGATATTCCCCGTGCAGATGATTGGCGACGTCACCGCCGGGGTGCCCGGTGAGGAACGCAATGGTCCAGCTACCCGGGCGCGGGTACTGCACCAGCAGCGCCTTGCGGAACGCCTGGCCGCCGGGCGCAAACAGCGTGTCGCTCACCTGCTTGACTCCGCTGTAGATGGTCTTCACCACCGGGATGCGGCCGAGGATGTATTCCCACAGATCGAGCAGCCGCCGGCCGAGGATGTTGGAAGCGAGCACGCCGGTGAGGAACACGATAAACACGGTCAGCACCGCTCCGATTCCCGGAATCTGGCGGCCGATGAGCGCCGCCGGCTGATATTGCGGCGGCAGGAGCAGCAGGGACTGGTCCATCATGGATACGATCAGATCCAGCACCCAGATCGTGATCGAGAGCGGGATCCATATGAGGAGCCCGGTGATGAGATATTTTTTCATCGAGCGCCGCTCTCCGGGCGGCGTATTTCACTGCAGCGTTCAGGATCTCGCAGGGCCGGAGGGGCTGGCCTCGGACTTCGTTTTGGTCTCGGGCTTGTTGTCTGACTTCGTGTCCGGCTTCGTTTCGGACTTCGAGTCTGATTTCGTTTCGGACTTCGAGTCTGACTTCGTTTCGGACTTTGCATCTGACTTCGTTTCGGACTTTGCATCCGATTTTGAGTCGGACCTGGAATCGGACTTCGCATCGCCCTTGTCCTTGCCGGCCAGCTGTGCGGCCGGCTTCGGGTTTCTGAAATCGGTCGCGTACCACCCACTGCCCTTCAAGTGGAATCCCGCCGAGGTCAGCATTTTCAGGAACGATTCCCTGCCGCACTCCGGACATGCAGTCAGCGC
>JBGPLD010000254.1:0-3418 GCA_041486325.1 Gammaproteobacteria bacterium | reverse complement strand
TGGTTGGCTTCCACGGGGTAAAGCCCTGCGAAGACCTGCGGCTTGATCTCCTTGAAGCCCGGCAGCGCAGCGGCGGCCGGGCGGTCGGCCGAAGTGAGAGTATCGCCGACGCGCGCATGTTGCAGCTCTTTCACCCCGGCGGTGACAAACCCCACCTCGCCGGCCGAGAGAAATTCGCGCCCCTGGGATTTGGGCGTGAACACGCCTACCTGCTCGCAAACATGGACCGCGCGCGTGAACATGAGCAGGAGCCTGTCCTTCGGACGGATGACTCCGTCCACCAGGCGCACCAGCATCACCACTCCGACATAATTGTCGAACCAGGAATCGATGATGAGCGCTTTCAGCGGGGCATCGGGATCGCCTCTGGGAGCCGGGATGCGATGGATCACCGCCTCCAGTGCGTCTTCCACACCCTCGCCGGTCTTGGCGCTGACGCGGACTGCGTCCGTCGCCTTGATTCCGATCACGTCCTCAATCTCCTGAATCGCTCGCTCGGGGTTGGCAGAAGCCAGATCGAGCTTGTTGAGCACGGGCACGACCTCGACTCCCTGCTCGATTGCCGTATAGCAATTGGCGACCGTCTGCGCTTCAACGCCCTGGCTCGCGTCCACCACGAGCAGCGCGCCCTCGCACGCGGCCAGCGAGCGTGAAACCTCGTAGGAGAAATCCACGTGGCCGGGCGTGTCGATTAGATTGAGGTTGTACTTGCGGCCATCGCGTGCGGTGTACTGAAGCGCCGCGGTCTGGGCCTTGATGGTGATGCCGCGCTCGCGCTCCAGATCCATGGAATCGAGCACCTGATCGGACATTTCCCGGTCGGTCAGCCCGCCACAGCGCTGGATGAATCGGTCGGCGAGAGTCGACTTGCCGTGGTCGATATGGGCGATGATCGAGAAATTGCGGATATGCTGCATCAATGCCGGCCGGTTACAAAAAAGGGTGCCTTTCAGCACCCTCTATCAGTTGCAAAGTGTTGAATTTTAGCGCGTTTCGCGGTTGTATGCCGGGATCCTTTCCACGCAATACCGATCTCGGGACATGCTCCCGGAATTCGTCGCCTCCGTCGGGCACCGGGGCGGTCGTCAGCCCGGGGCGTTTTCGCCCCTTACCGTAACGAACAGGTTGCTCTCGCCTCGGCGCACGTGCAGGGTGATGGTCGCATTGCGCTCCAGCTGAACGAGCAGCTTATTGAGCTGCTCGGCCGATTTCAGCTCGGTAGTATGTCCCTTGCTGGTGACTGCCGTAATGACGTCGCCCGCGCGCACATCGGCGCGGCGGTTGCTGCGGACGTCCTCAACGATCACGCCGCCATTCACCTTCAAGTCGCGCTTCTGCTCCGCGGTGAGATCGCTGACGACGAAGCCGAGGCGGTTTGCCGCCTGCTCGGCCGGCCGGCTGCGGCGCTGCTCGCGGCTTGCGACACGGTCCTCAGGCAACTCACCCACGGTCACTGTGATTTCACGTGTCGCGCCCTTGCGCCACACTTCCATGCTCGACTTGCTCCCGGGCCTGGTATTGCCGACGATGCGCGGCAGCTCGCTTGAACTCGCCACCGCCTTGCCGTCAAATTTGAGAATGATGTCGCCCGATTCAATGCCGGCCTTCTCGGCAGGGCCGCCTTTCTCCACCGCATTGATAAGCGCGCCCGCCGGCCTCGAGAGTCCAAACGATTCGGCCAGTTCCTTCGAGACCTCCTGGATGACGACGCCAATCCGCCCGCGGCTCACGCGCCCGAACTGCCGCAGCTGATTCTGCACGTCCATGGCGACGTCGATGGGGATCGCGAACGAAAGCCCCATGAATCCGCCAGTGCGGCTGTAGATCTGCGAATTGATTCCCACCACCTCCCCGCGCAGGTTGAACAACGGCCCTCCGGAGTTTCCGGGATTGATGGCGACATCGGTCTGAATGAACGGAACAAAATTTTCCTGCGGCAGGCTGCGCCCCTTCGCGCTGACGATTCCCGCCGTGACGGTGTTGTCGAATCCGAACGGCGATCCAATCGCGACCACCCATTCTCCGACCTTAAGCCGGTTAGGGTCGCCGAAGCGCACGGTCGGCAAGCCGGCGGCATCGATCTTGATCAAAGCGAGGTCGGTGCGCTTGTCGGCGCCGATGACGCGTGCCTTGAATTCGCGCTTGTCGGTAAGCCGCACCGTGATTTCGTCGGCCGAGTCGACCACATGCGCATTGGTCAGGACATAACCTTCTCCGCTGATGATAAAACCCGACCCAAGCGAGCGGCTTTCGAATTCACGCGGACCCTGTTCGGGGCCTTGTCCCGGGGCCGGCTGCCGCGGAATGAAGCGCCGGAAAAAATCGTAAAGCGGATCGTCTTCATCCAGGTTGGGTATCTGCGGAACGCTGCGGCGCTCGCGGGCCTGGGTCGTGCTGATATTGACTACCGTCGGACCTTGCTTCTCGGCGAGCTCGGTGAAATCGGGCAATTCTCCCCGCCCCTGCGCAAGCAGGGCGGGCGGAAAAAAAAGCAGCAGGAAAACGAGCAGTCGTCTGGCCATATTGAAGTCCTTCGGTCGGGATCTTGCGGGAACCGAACCGCAGGCATCCGGCGCCACGGCAGGGCGGCAGGTAACAGTCAAATCGCGTTACCTGCGGTATTCCACCGCATTGGCGATGTATTTTACGCTCTCCGCGGGCGCTTCGCCAACCACGGTAATCCAGTGACTTCCGACCTGGCGCACATAGACATTGATCGCACCCTGACGCGCCAGACCCGGTTGCGGAGCCGGACTCCTGCTCTCTGCCGGTTGAATGAATACCGATACGGCCGCAATTCCGTCTGAAAGAACGATATGCCCTACGCCGGTGGTTCCGCCCAGCGTGCGGATCAGCTCGGTCACCGTGTGGAATCCAGGAGGCGCGGAACGTATGCTCCAGCCGGATTCGGCGAGATTGGCGCGGGTGGCGTCCGAATCCTCTACGTGCCACGCCGGGCTCTTGCGCGAGAAGCGCGGCTTCAGCTTGTTGCGGTCGATGTGCCCGCCGATATCGATGTGCGTGAACGCGAACTGCTCCAACACTTCATTATGCTCGTCAAAAGTCTTGGCTTTGAGAAGCATTCCCGAACTGAGTTCTGCACACAGCCGGTGGCCGTAGCGCATGCGGTCTTTCGGCTCGAGAACGATCAACTGGCAATTGTAGCCTCCGGCGCGCTCCACTTCTCCTTTTCTGATGCTGTAGTTCTCGGATAACTCCTTGAGCTGCTCCGGCAGAATTGCAAGAAACGGCCGCTGGCCTAGCTGTTTGTCGATCCTGACCGTCATGCTTTCCGGCATGTAACAGACAACCTCGTCGCGGGTGCGAAAGATTTCGCGCGGAACGCCGTCCAGGGCCTCAAGCTTCTCGTGCAGCCCGGCGGCGTCGACCAGGTGGGTGATGCGGGAGGTTTCGACCT
>JBGPLD010000253.1:0-3420 GCA_041486325.1 Gammaproteobacteria bacterium | reverse complement strand
TTGCGAGCCGGTCCACACGACTGCGCTGTCCGCGCGCACGTCGGCGACCGCGCAGCCGGGACCCATGCTCGCGTGCGACTGGAACGGCCACTCGTACTCGGCTTCGACGACGCGAGCGGCAGTCTTGAACACGCCGTCCACGTCGCCTTTTTTCACCGAGTCTTCGCGCTTCACCACGGGCGCCTTGCGGATGTGGTTGTAGAGCTCCGCCATCGGCGGGAAGGGATCCTTCTTCGCCTCAATCCACGAGATCTTGAGCATGCGCGAGGCGCGCACTGCGTCCCACTCGTGATCGGCCACCACTGCGACGAAATCCTTTTCACGTACCACGCGCGCGCCTTTCACTGCACGGATCGAGCCCTCATCGACTCCCCCTACGGTGCAGGCGGCGCGCGAGCACCGGATCACCCGGGCGTGAAGCATCTTCGGGAGAGAAATATCGGTCACGTACTTGTCGGTGCGGTAGACCTTGCCGGCCACGTCGCGGCGCGTGAAGGACTTCCCGACCACGCGGTATTCGGAAGGCGACTTCGGCTTTGCCTGGACCTTGATGTCCATGGGATTGCCGATCTGCTTGTTCCATTCGACCTGATGGTTGAAGAAGCGGCCGCCGATCAGTTCGGCGTAGGTCGTTTTTTTCGAGGGATCGGAGATCGCGCTCACCACGCCGTCGTCGACGCGCAACTGTTCGGCGGGCACCCCGAGTTTCTGCGAAGCGGATTGCACCAGCAGCCGGCGCGCTTCGGCCGCCGCGCTGCGCAGCGGCCTCGCGCCCTGCTGGATGCCGGTGCTACCTGAAGCGCCGCCCTGGTTGCATGTGAGCGCGGTGTCGCCCATGACGACTTCGACTTTTTCGAAAGCGACGTCGAGCTCATCGGCGACGATCTGGGCGATCGCCACGTCCAGGCACTGGCCCATGTCCATCTTGCCGAAGAAGGCGACCACCTTCCCGTCGGGCAGGATCGCGACCCAGGAGTCGAGCTCGGAGGGAAGGAGCGCCGGTTTGGCGCCCGTTCCAAGGGTCTGCGCGAGGGCTTCTCCCACAAAAGCGGACCCCGACGCCGAAACGAACAAGGCGCCAGAGGCTTTAAGGAATTCGCGGCGGGAAAGCGGCATGTCGATGCGTGCATTCATGGTGGTCTCCTCGCCTATGCCATCTGCGTTTGGGCGCGCTTGATCGCGCGCAGGATCGCCACGTGCGTGGCGCAGCGGCACTTGAGCCCGGCGAGAGCCTGGCGGATCTGGGCGTCGCTCGCCTTCGGATTTTTCTTGAGGAACGCGGCCGCGGTCATGATCCAGCCGTTGATGCAGTAGCCGCACTGCGGCACCTGCTCCTCGACGTAGGCGGCCTGCAGCGGGTGCGGCTTCTGCTGCGTGCCGAGGCCCTGCAACGTCGTCACCTTCTTCCCCGCCACCGCCGAGAGCGGCATCACGCACGAGCGTATCGGCTCCCCGTTCAGGTGCACGGTGCAGGCCCCGCACTGCGCCAGCCCGCAACCGAAGTGAGGGTTGGTCATCTGCAAGTCGTTGCGCAGCGCGTAGAGGAGCGGCATGTTCGGGTCGGCGTTGACCGACACCGCCTTGCCGTCAACTATGAACTTGATGGTTGTCATGGAGCCTCCTTGGTGTGGCGTGCGGCCGCGTGCGTGCGCGGCGCTGGACGTTGTGAATCCAGTTTAGACCCGGGAAGTTGCCGGTGCAAGTTCCCGCCTGCGCGTCAATCGGCGGTGATGTTGTTCTTCTTGATCACGGCGGACCAGCGCGCGAAATCGCGCTTCATGAGGCTGTTCAGCTCGTCGGGCGTGGACGAGGCGGCATCCATGCCCTGCTTGTCGAAGCCGGCCTTGATCTCGGGCAGCGAGAGAATCGAGCGCAGCTCGGTGTCGAGTCTCGTCACGACCGGGGCGGGAGTGCCCTTGGGCGCGAGGAATGCGTACCACATGTCCACTTCCGCGCCCTTGATCCCCAGCTCCTGCAGCGTGGGCAGATCGGGCGCATTGGGATGCCGCCTGGCACTGCCCACCGCAAGCGCTTTCAGCCTGCCGGCCTTGATGTGCGGCATGGCGACGTGTATCGGCACGAATCCCACATCGACCTGCCCGGAGAGCAGGTCGGTGAGCGCGCCCGCGCTGCCCTTGTACGGGACGTGCAGCAGATCGGTGCCGGTCAGGTCCTTGAACAGCTCCATCGACATGTGATGCGGCGTGCCGATACCCGGTGAGGCGTAGGTGAGCTTGCCCGGAGCGGCCTTCGCCCGCGCGATCAACTCCGCGACGGAATTGATATTGACCTTCGAATTCGCGGTGAGCAGCAGCGTTCCCCAGGCGGCGAGCGAAATGGGCGCGAAGTCGGTCAGCGGATCGTAGGGGACCGAGCGATAGAGACTCGCGGCGATCAGCATGGTGTTGGCCGTTACCATCACGGTGTACCCGTCCGGCGCCGCCCTCGCGACCGCCTCGGCGCCGATGTTCCCGCTCGCGCCCGGCTTGTTCTCCACCACGACCGGCTGGCCGAGCCGCTCGGAAAGCTTCGGGCCCACGGTGCGGGCGATCATGTCCATCCCGGTGCCCGGGGTGAACGGCACGACGAGCTTGATCGTCTGGGATGGCCAGGTCTGGGCAAGCGCGGCACAACTGAGGATTGCGGTCCCAAGCGCGAGTCCCGGAATCAGGACGCCGGGCAAGGACGGCATTTTTTTCACGACCGTTTTCGCGATGGCGGACAGCATCGACATCTCCTCCGGTAAACACCTAGTGCCGTTTACGTTAGCATCATCCATTGAATTCCGCCCGCGTCTGAATAGCGAGGAGTCGCCATGAAGGCAAAAGAGTTTCTGAGGCTCGCGGCCGTAGGATCGGCCTTTTTTCTCTGCGCTTCGGCGCAGGCGCAGGACGACCCGGCCCGAAGTTTCCCGAACAAGCCGATCCGCATCATCGTCGGCTACACCGCGGGCGGCGGCAACGACATCATCGTGCGCGTTCTCGCCCCGAAAATGTCGGAAGGCCTGGGCCAGCCCATGATCATCGAGAACAGGCCCGGCGCGCAGTCGATCGTCGCCGCGGAACTGGTCGCCAAGTCCGCGCCGGACGGCTATACGATTCTCATGGGTCCGAGCGGCCCGATGACGATGAACCCGGCGACCTACTCGAAGCTTTCCTATTCGCCGCTTCGCGACTTCGTCCCGATCTCGATGATCGGGTCGTTTCCGCTCATCCTGGTGACGAACCCGTCGGTTCCGGTGCAATCGGTCAAGGAGCTCGTGGAGTTCGCCAAGGCGAATCCGGACAAGGCCAACTATGCATCCAGCGCGGCGCCGTTCCAGCTCGCCGCCGAATTGTTCAATCAAAGGACCGGCACCCGGTTCGCGCACATTCCGTACAAGGGCAGCGGAGAATCGGTGAACGCCGTGGCATCGGGCGA
>JBGPLD010000252.1:0-3424 GCA_041486325.1 Gammaproteobacteria bacterium | reverse complement strand
TCGAAATCGCGTTCTCCTCGCCCCAATGGGCGGTGGCCCCGGGACAATCGCTGGTCCTGTATCGCGACGCGGTGTGCCTGGGCGGGGGCGTAATCCAGTAACAAATAGCCGGACCGGCGTTCTGCCTCACGAACGCCAGGCCAGCACGCACGCGGCGCCGGCGATACTGAGTGTGCATAACGACAACAGCACGGCCTGCAGCCAGACCGGCGTCGTATCGGAGACCGGCAGGCGCGCGCCCAACGGAACCAGCGCGAGCACCGCGAGGGAATACCAGGGCAGCTGCGCCAGGATCATCGCGCCGCAGGCGACCAGCCCGGCGATCAGCGCCGCCGGGAGCATGAACAGGGTGCCGGCAAATATTTTCCTGCCGGTGAGAATCTGCACCAGGAGAAATGCCCCGGCGCCCGCGCCGAGCGCAATGCCGTACAAACCGTAAGTCGCCGAAGCCGTGAGCATCGACGCCGCTCCGACGCCGAGCCCGAGCCCGAGTCCCGCGGCGCCGGCGCGCACAGGGTGATCGCTGAGATAGAGTTGGGAAGATCCGATCATGAAAGCCACGGCCGCTGCCGCTGCGCCGCCGAGAAGCCAGGCGCTCAACTCGCTTTTCTGCGATAGCGCCGGCAGGAACACCCAGAGCGAGGCAGCAGCGCCCGCCAGGGCGAGCACCACCGCCCCCAGGCGCGTCGGCCTGAACAAAAAATCGGCGAGGATGCCGACCAGCGGAGAGGCCAGGCCCAGCAGAACGATCTTGCGCGTGGCCGTCAGCGGCGTGAAGTTGAAACCGGCTACCAGATAGACCACGGTGGCAAACGCCGCCACGATGGAGAGCCCGCCGAGCCGGACGCGCTGAAGCAGCGCCGCCACGACGAGTCCCGCGATAAAGGGCGCTACGCCTCCCTGAACGCTGGGGTTGTTGAAAAAGTCCTGCAGGGCATTCCTCGATCTTGGAACCGCGCTGCGCTATTCGCGCGGGGCGGTGTCGATAAAAGACGGGCGCTCCGAGACCCTTTCCAGCTCACGCGCAAGATTACCGCGGCTTTTTTTCCAGTCGAGCTGCGGGAAACGGAAGTCGAGCCAGCCAAGACAGGCACCCACCGCGATATCGGCAAGCGTGTAGGTATTGCCGGTGCACCAGGGCTTCTCCCCCAAATCCTTTTCCATCTCATCCAGTCCGCGCGTCACCTTGCCCATCTGGCGCTCGATCCATGCCGGGCTCCTCTCGCCCGCCTTGCGCGCCTTCTCCAGGCGCGCCAGCACCCCCGCGTCGATCACGCCGTCGGCGAGCGCCTCCCAGCGCCGCACCTCGATGCGCTCGCGGTGCTCGGCCGGGATCAATCGGGAAATCGGTGAAGCGTTGTCGAGAAATTCGACGATGACGCGCGAATCGAAAAGCGCGGTGCCGTCGTCGAGCACCAGCACGGGCACCTTGCCGAGCGGATTGAACCGGGGAGTGACCGCCTCCGCCTTCCAGGGATTGTCGATCTCGAAGTCGTAGTCGATCTTTTTCTCGGCGAGGACAATGCGCACCTTGCGCGCGAACGGACTGGCGAGCGAACCGATGAGTTTCATTGCGGGATTTGTGGAGGCTAAGTGAAATCAGCGGCGCCGTCTGGGCGTCCGCTGGATTGAACGCTCAGAATAATTATACTACGCCGCGCACGCAGGCCCTGAACCGCCGCCGCAGCTGGGGGATCACTTCAGCCTCGAACCAGGGATTGATTTTCATCCATAGCCGGTTGCGCGGGCTGGGATGGGGCAGCGGAAAAAACTCCGGCAGATATTCGGCGCGCGCACGCACGGTCCCGGCGAGCGTCTTCTTCCTGCGCCCGGCGAGGTAATACGCCTGGGCGTAACTGCCGATGAGGAGCGTCAGCCGGATGCGCGGCAGCAGCGCCCTCAGCTTCGGGTGCCAGTGCGGCGCGCACTCGGGCCGCGGCGGCAGGTCGCCAGAGGGACCCGTTCCCGGATAGCAGAACCCCGCGGGAATGATGGCGATACGGCCCTCGTCGTAGAACTCGTCGCGATCCGTGCCCAACCACTTTCGCAGCAGCTCGCCGGAGGGGTCGTTCCACGGAATTCCGGTTTCGTGAACGCGGCGCCCGGGCGCCTGCCCGACGATCAGCACCCGGGCCGTTGCCGACGCGCGCAGGATCGGCCTGGGCGGATTGGGAAGATGCGCTTCGCAGATGCGGCAGGCGCGCACTTCGACGAGCAGGCGCTTGAAGGCGGCGGGCTTCACCCGCATGTTAAGATTGACCTCGTCCGTCATACACTCTCCGTCCATGCCGCTCACGCCGCTGAACGCATTATCTCCTCTGGACGGACGCTATCACAAGCAACTCGAGCCGCTGCGTATCTATTTCAGCGAGGCGGCCTTGTTCCGCTATCGCATCGCGGTCGAGATCCGCTGGCTGCTCGCGCTCGCGGCCGAGCCGACCATCGGGGAGATCAAGCCGTTTTCGAAGGCGACCAACGCCGAGCTGGAGCGCATCGTCGAGACGTTTTCCGAGGACGAAGCCGCGGCAGTCAAGGCGATAGAGGCCGAGACCAATCACGACGTCAAGGCCATGGAATACTGGCTGAAAAAGCGGCTGGCCGGGAATCCGGAGGGCGCGCGCGTCGCCGAATTCGTTCACTTCGCCTGCACCTCCGAGGACATCAACAATCTCGCCTACGGCCTGATGCTGAAAGAGGCGCGCGAGCGCGTGCTGCTGCCCGCGCTCGATCGCGTCATCGAAGCTCTCGCCGGGCTCGCGGCGCGGCTCGCCGATGCGGCGATGCTTGCGCGCACTCACGGCCAGCCGGCCTCGCCCACGACCCTGGGCAAGGAGCTCGCGAACGTGGTGCATCGCCTGCGCCGCGCGCGGCGCGGCATCGCCGCTGTGTCGCTCACCGGGAAGATGAACGGAGCGGTGGGCAACTACAACGCTCACGTCGTGGCCTATCCGGATTTCGACTGGGAGCCGTTCGCGCAGCGCTTCGTCGAGTCGCTCGGCCTGGAGTTCAATCCCTATACGATCCAGATCGAGCCTCACGACAGCCTCGCCGAGCAGTTCGACGCGATCGCACGCGCCAACACCATACTGCTCGATCTCGACCGCGATCTCTGGGGCTACGTTTCGCTCGGTTATTTCAAGCAGAAGACCCGGGCCGGCGAGGTCGGCTCTTCGACCATGCCGCACAAGGTCAATCCCATCGACTTCGAGAATTCCGAGGGCAATCTGGGCCTCGCCAACGCGCTGCTGCGCCACCTTTCGGAGAAGCTGCCGGTGTCGCGCTGGCAGCGCGATTTGTCGGATTCGACGGTGTTGAGGAACATCGGCGTCGCGCTCGGCCATAGTTTGCTTGCCTATGAATCCACCCTGAAGGGCTTGGGCAAGCTCGAAGCCGATCCGGCGCGCATGCGCGCGGAGCTCGATGC
>JBGPLD010000251.1:0-3429 GCA_041486325.1 Gammaproteobacteria bacterium | reverse complement strand
CTGCGCGTCCCGGTCATCGCCAGCGGCGGCCTTACCAGCCTGGAGGACATCAAGGCGCTGTGCAAGATCGAATCAGAGGGAATTACCGGGGTCATCACCGGACGCGCCATCTACCAGGGCACGCTCGACTTCAAGAAGGCTCAGGCCGCCGCCGACAAACTGGGGAAAGACAAGGATTGAGGAATGCGGATTGAGTATCCAGGATCCAGGGATTGATCGATAGGCCCTGGCCATACGTCAACCGGCGAATTTCCCTCAATCCTGGATTCTCAATCCTGCTTTTATGCTCGCCAAGCGCATCATCCCCTGCCTCGACGTCGACCGGGGCCGCGTGGTCAAGGGCATAAACTTCGTCGGCCTGCGCGACGCGGGTGATCCGGTCGAGATCGCGCGACGCTACAATGACCAGGGTGCGGACGAACTCACGTTTCTGGACATCACCGCCAGCTCCGATGAGCGCGACCTGATCCTGCATGTGGTGGAAGCGGTTGCGGCGCAGGTGTTCATCCCTCTCACGGTCGGCGGCGGCGTGCGCAGGGTGGAGGACGTGCGCCGGCTGCTCAACGCCGGGGCCGACAAGGTCTCGATCAACACAGCGGCGGTGCAGAATCCCCAGCTTGTCGCCGACGCCTCAGGGCGCTACGGCGCGCAGTGCATCGTGGTGGCCATCGACGCAAAAAGCGTCGATCGTAATCGGGACGCAAAAAGCGTCGATCGTAATGGGGACGCAAAAAATGTCAATCGCAATGAGGACGTGAAGCGCGTCGATTCCGTTAAGGCTACCGGACGCGTAGATCGTGAAGGAACCGCCGCGAGTCCCGGAGGCCGCTGGGAGGTCTTCACCCACGGCGGGCGCCGGCCGGCCGGTTTGGATGCGGTGCAATGGGCGCGTAAAATGCAGGAACTGGGCGCGGGCGAGATCCTGCTGACCAGCATGGATCGGGACGGCACGCGCGCAGGATTCGACCTCGCGCTCACGCGGGCTGTCGCGGATGCAGTGGATGTGCCGGTGATCGCGAGCGGCGGGGTGGGAAATCTCGCGCACCTCGCGGAGGGCGTGCTCGAGGGCCGGGCCGACGCGGTTCTCGCTGCCAGCATTTTCCATTTCGGCGAATTCACCGTGAGGCAAGCGAAGGAGTACATGGCCGAGCGTGGAATCGAGATGAGACTCTAAATCGGCGGCTGCGATGGAAGAGAACTGGCTGGACAAGGTGAAGTGGGACGAAAATGGTCTCGTGCCCGCGATCGCCCAGGAGATTTCCACGAACACGGTATTGACGCTTGCCTGGATGAACCGCGAGTCGCTGGCCAAGACGGTGGCGACGGGCGAGGCGCACTACTGGTCGCGCTCGCGCAATCGCCTGTGGAAGAAAGGCGAACAGTCCGGCCACGTGCAAAGGGTGCGCGAGGTGCGGCTCGACTGTGACGAAGACGTGCTGCTGTTGCAGGTGGAGCAGGCCGGAGGAATCGCCTGCCATACCGGCAGGCACAGCTGTTTTTTCCAGAAGCTCGAGAACGGGAGCTGGCTGACGGCGGACGCGGTGATCACGGACCCGAAAGAGATATACAGGCGATGAGCGACATACTGGAGCGGCTTGCAGACGTGATCGAGGCCCGCAAGTCCGGAGACCCCGATAATTCCTACGTGTCGCGGCTCTTCGCGCGCGGGCCCGATGCGATCCTGAAGAAGGTCGGCGAGGAAGCGACCGAGGCAGTGATGGCGGCCAAGGACGGCGACAGGCTGCGCATCGTCGGCGAGACCGCTGATCTGTGGTTCCATTGCCTCATCATGCTGGCGCAGTACGGATTGAGGCCCGCCGATGTGCTGGCCGAGCTGCGCCGGCGCGAGGGAATATCGGGAATAGACGAGAAGGCCGCGCGTGCCGACCAATCGCGCATCGAGGCCGAACGAAAATAACAATGGCGGCGGACGACTGCGTTTTCTGCAGGATCGCGCGCGGCGAGATCCCAAGCAGGAAGGTGTACGAGGACGACGAGATATTTGCCTTCCACGACATCAATCCGCTTGCGCCGGTGCATTTCATGATCATCCCCAAGCGGCACATCGCATCGCTCGCGGAATGCGACATGGGGCACCAGGCGATACTGGGCAAGATCCTCGCAATGGCGCCGGTCCTGGCGCGCGAGCAGGGTTCGACCGATGGCTTTCGCACCATCATCAACACCGGGCGGGTGGGGCGGCAGGAGGTGTATCATTTGCACGTGCACGTCATCGGCGGCCCGGAGGCCCTGGGTCCGATGCTGAGACGGAATTGAAGGAGTGGCGCTATGGGAACCTGGAGCATCTGGCACTGGCTGGTCGTACTTGTGATCGTATTGCTTGTTTTCGGGACGAAGAAGCTCCGCAATATCGGCGCCGACCTTGGCGGGGCGGTGCGCGGTTTCAAGAATGGAATGAAGGACTCCTCGGCGGCGGACAAGCCGGCGGAGGGCGGCTCATCGCCCCAGGTGACGGGCCACACCATAGACGCCGAGGTCAGGGACAAGGTCAAGACCTGAGCGGTTGCCGACTGCATCCGGATACCGGGCGCAGTCCCGGTTTCTTTTTTTGAACGCCTCCCGGATTTCCTCCTCCCTTGTTTGACGTCGGCTTCTCGGAATTGATGGTGATCGCAGTGGTGGCGCTCATCGTCATCGGCCCCGAGCGCCTTCCCAAAGTGGCGCGCACGATGGGCCATCTGTTCGGCCGGCTGCAGCGCTACGTCAACGATGTCAAAGCCGACATCAATCGGGAGATGGAACTGGAGGAGCTGCGCAATTTCAGGAGCACGGTCGAGGACGCGGCGCGCACGGTGGAAAGTACCGTCCAGGGCGAATTTGCGAAGACCGAGAGCGAACTCAATTCCATCGCGCAGCTCGAAGGGACGCAGCCGTCCGCAGCCGCCGCGGGAATCGAATCGGCCGCGGGAACCGAAACGGCCGCACCGGAGGCCACGCCTCCCCAGCTCGAGCTGGGCCTAGCCCCAAATCGTGAATCCCCGCCGCCGCCGCAGAAGACTGCGGCTTGATCCTGCCGGCCGCCGCTGATGAGCACGCAAGACACCTTCATTTCCCACCTTATCGAGCTTCGCGACCGGCTATTGCGCGCGATCCTGGCGGTGCTCGTCGTGTTCGTGTGCCTGTTTCCCTGGGCGAGGGATCTCTACGCGGTGCTGGCAAAACCGCTCCTGGCGGCGCTTCCCGCCGGCGGACAGATGATCGCAACCGATGTGGTCGGAGTCTTCCTGGTGCCGGTCAAGGTGGCCCTCGCGGTCGCGTTCGTGATCGCGCTTCCGTACGTGTTGTACCAGGTCTGGGCTTTCGTCGCGCCGGGCCTGTATGCGCATGAGAAGCGCCTGGTGCTGCCGCTCGTGGGCGCGAGCACGGTGCTGTTCATGCTTGGGATGTCGTTCGCCTATTTTCTGGTGT
>JBGPLD010000250.1:0-3433 GCA_041486325.1 Gammaproteobacteria bacterium | reverse complement strand
CGAACCCGACGAGGAAAACCCGATGCTCGGGTTTCGCGGCGCTTCGCGCTACATCGCCAAGTCTTTCCGCGACTGCTTCGAGATGGAATGCCAGGCGATGCGCCGGGTGAGAAACGACCTCGGCCTCACCAATGTCGAGATCATGGTGCCGTTCGTGCGCACGCTGAAGGAGTGCCAGCAGGTGATCGAGCTGCTCGCGGCCAACAGCCTGAAGCGCGGAGACAATGGGTTGCGCCTCATCATGATGTGCGAAGTGCCGTCGAACGCGGTGCTAGCCGAGCAGTTTCTCGAGCATTTCGACGGTTTCTCGATCGGCTCGAACGACCTCACGCAGCTTACGCTCGGACTGGACCGGGATTCGGGCCTTGTTGCAGATGCGTTTGACGAGCGCGATCCCGCGGTGAAGGCGATGCTACGCCAGGCGATCCAGGCCTGCCGCAAGGCGGGGAAGTACGTGGGGATCTGCGGGCAGGGCCCGTCCGATCATCTCGATTTCGCGAAATGGCTGGTGCAGGAAGGCATCGAGAGCCTGTCGCTCAACCCCGATACGGTGGTGGATACCTGGCTGCAGCTTGCGCGCGAAGCCGATGTCTTGGCCAGGGAAAAAATAACCGTGACCTGATCGTCGTCAGCGCCGCCGTGCCGAAAAGAGGCTAGGAGTGCGCTTTCAGCAGGCGCTGCTTCTCGCGATTCCACTCCTTGTCCTTTTCGGCGGCGCGCTTGTCGTACTGCTTCTTGCCTTTGGCAAGGCCTATAGCGATCTTGACGCGTCCGCGAAGGTAGTGGAGGTCCAGCGGGATCAGGGCGTAGCCGGCGCGCTCGACCTTTCCAATGAGCTTCCGGATCTCTTCGTCGTGCAGAAGCAGCTTTCGGGTACGTACAGGATCGGCTTGCACATGGGTGGACGCCGCGGTCAGCGGGCTGATGTGGGCACCAATCAGGAAAATCTCCTCGCCGCGCACGATGACATAGGCTTCTTTCAGCTGCGCGCGGCCGGCGCGGATGGCCTTGACCTCCCAGCCCTCGAGGGCGATACCCGCCTCATAGCGCTCTTCGATGAAATAGTCGTGCTGCGCCTTGCGGTTCTCGACAATCGTCACGGCGGCGCGTTTCCTATAGAATTTTTCATTTTACCAACGATGGAAATTATTGACCGGTCGGTGCTCGTCGGCTACAGCGCGCAGCAGATGTACGCGCTGGTCGAGGATATCGAATCCTATCCGCAGTTCCTGCCCTGGTGCGATCGGGCGGTGGCCTCGGTGCGGGAGCCGAGCCGGACCGTAGCCACGCTGCACGTCAATTTTCACGGCTTGCGACAGCAGTTCACCACGGAAAACATCAAACAGCAAGGCACGCGTATCGACATGAAGCTGGTGGCGGGTCCGTTTCGCAATCTTGAAGGCTACTGGGCGTTTACTGCGTTGGACGAAACCGCCTGCAAGGTGGAGTTCAGACTGTGCTACCAGTTTGCCGGCCGGCTCCTCGAAAAGGCCGTGGGACCGGTATTCCACCGCATTGCGGACAGTTTTGTGGACGCCTTCGTGCGGCGCGCGCAGGTAAAATTCGGCGCTTCATGAGCGGATCGGGAATTTCCATTGAAGTCGCATACGCCCTGCCCGGGCGGCAGATTCTGCGCCAGTTGTCGTTGCCCGGCGGCAGTACTGTCGCCGATGCGATTCGCGCAAGCGGGATCACCGGGGAGTTTCCGGAAATCGATCCGACCCGTAGCCGGATAGGCATCTACGGCAAGCTGGTGCATTCCGAGACGAAGCTGCATGACCGGGATCGGATCGAAATCTATCGCCCGCTCCAGGCCGACCCGAAGGAAGTCAGGCGCGCGCGGGCCGCGAGAATGCGCCGATGAAAGCGAGGGCTAGTTGCATTCCCGGGCCACCGCGGCCCGCGCATCGGCCTTGATCTGTTCGATCTGCGCTTCGTCGGGATAGTAGCGCTCGCCCTTGTCATCGACTCGCGCTACTCGGCCGCCGATCTCGAATTGGGCGAGTTGCTCGCGGGCGCTGCGGCAGCTTTCCTCCTTCTGCCTCGCCGCGGCCAGCTTCTGGTCGGCGTCTTTTTCCGCATTCAGCCGGTCCTGCTGGCGCTTGCGGAATTCCTGCTCGGGTGTGAGCTTCGGGGTGTTGCTTTTTCCGGCGTCTCCCGCGGACCCGGCTGAGTCAGGCTCCGAACGCGCAGGGCGGCCGAACGTCGTGGATTTTGCATTTGGGGGGCAGGGATATTGCGAATAGATGGTACTGCCGCCGGCGTCTATGCATTTGTAGACCTGCGCCTGCGCGACCGAAGCGACAAACCCGGCGGCCAAGGCCGCGATGGCAGACAGTATCAATCGCGTCATGACTCCATTCTCACAATGAGATGACGGGGCACCATAGCGTTTTTTAACGTGCCAGTCAAACGAGAGGAAGACCGGGCGCGGGCAATTTACCGGCTGTCCTCACCGGCGTATAATTCGACTTTTGGGCGTCGCCATGCGCTTAATCCAGAAGGCTTTTACTTTTGACGACGTCCTTCTTGTTCCAGCGCACTCCACCGTCCTGCCTCGCAATGTCGGCCTGAAATCCAGGCTCACGCGCAACATCCAGCTCAACATTCCGCTCGTTTCGGCGGCCATGGACACCGTCACCGAGTCGCGGCTCGCGATCGCGCTGGCGCAGGAAGGCGGCATCGGCATCATCCACAAAAACCTTCCGCCAAAAAGACAGGCGGCCGAGGTCGCCAAAGTCAAACGCTACGAGTCGGGCGTGCTGCGCGATCCGGTCACCGTATCGCCGGACATTACGGTGCGAGAGCTGCTCGCGCTCACCCAGCAGCACAAGGTGTCGGGCTTTCCGGTCGTTGAGAACAGCAAGGTGGTCGGCATGGTCACCAACCGTGACTATCGGTTCGAGACCAATCTCGATGCCCCGGTGCGCAGCATCATGACTCCACGCGACCGGCTGATTTACGTCAAGGAAGGCGCGAGCCCCGATGAAGCGCGCTCGCTCCTGCATAAGCACCGGCTCGAGCGCGTTCTCGTGGTGAACGACGGATTCGAGATGCGCGGCCTGATCACTGTGAAGGACATTCTCAAGTCCAGTGAGCACCCGAACGCCTGCAAGGATCAGCAGGGGAAACTCCGGGTTGGCGCCGCGGTCGGAGTCGGGGAGGGCACCGAGGAGCGTGTTGCGGCACTGGTTGAGGCGGGCGTGGACGTCATCGTCGTCGACACCGCGCACGGCCACTCCCAGGGCGTGCTGGATCGCGTGCGCTGGATCAAGCGCAGCGCCGGGACGGCCGAGGTGGTCGGCGGCAACATCGCCACCGCGGACGGCGCCAAGGCGCTCGTCGATCACGGCGCGGACGGCGTCAAGGTCGGCATCGGGCCGGGCTCGATCTGCACCACGCGCATTGTCGCCGGCGTGGGCATTCCCCAGAT
>JBGPLD010000249.1:0-3437 GCA_041486325.1 Gammaproteobacteria bacterium | reverse complement strand
GTGCATTCGAGCGAGGAGAACTTCCATAATCCGTATTACGGAAAGCTGACTTTCCTTGCTTACTTTACCGGCGGCGTGCGGGCGTGGGACATCCGCGAGCCGCAAGCGCCTGTCGAGGTGGGGTTCTATGTTCCGGTAGCCAACGCCAACACCACGCAACCGGACGGCTACATGACGAACAACCTCGAAGTCGACAATCGCGGGTACATCTACGCGACTGACCGCAATGGTTCCGGGCTGGATATTCTGGAGCTGCGCGGCAAGGCGCGGAGCATCGGCCTCGGGAAGGATCGCCACGGCGATGACGATGACGATGACTGAGCGAAGCTGATTCAGTCAGTAGTGCGGAAAAGGCGGCCTTTCGGCCGCCTTTTCTTCAGCATCGCGTAGCTAAACAACGATATATGAGGAGGACATCATGATTATTAATCGAAGAAGATTTTATTCGTTCAGCGAGGAGGAGCTGGCGCGGTGCCGCGAGAAGGTCTGGAACGCGAATATCTTCAAGCGCACCTGGGATCATTTTCGCGCGAAGCTCGGTTGAGGCTCTTTCTTGTCATCCTGAGCGCAGCGAAGGATCTCTACCGGCACGCAGCTCGCAGTAGGGAGATTCCTCGGGCCTTGCCCTCGGAATGACGGTTCATTTTGCGCCCTCCTCGCAGCTAGATCGTCCGCTCGACCGAGCGCATCCGCGCGCGCGGGGCACCGATCAGGCATCGCTGCAAGGTTTCACCCGCAGGGCACATCGGCGACGGGTCGATTGAATTTCCTATCGTTTTGAATTTCCCATCAATGGCTCGATCAGTCCGAGCAAAATGGCTTTGGTGATCGCGTGCCGGGAATTGGCGGCGCCGAGCTTGCGCCGGGCGTTGTAGAGGTGAAAATTCACCGTTCGCTCCGAGATGGGAAGCAAGTCGGCGATCTCCGCGACGGTTTTTCCCTGTGCAATAAAGGCCAATATCGTGCATTCGCGCTCGTTCAGGCTTTGCGACCCGGGCTGCTGCTCGAGGTCCGCGTGAAACCGGCGTTTGACAATGCGTGCCACCGAATCGTGAACGTACGTCGTCAGCAGGTGGCACTTCGTCAATGCGATTTGGATTTCACGCTCGGCCTGCGGTCCCCCGCGGTCCTTGATGAAACTGATCGCGCTCCGCTGGCCGCCCGGTCCGTGCACCGGGTGGGTGACGCCGGTAACGCACCCGAGCTTGCGCGCCTCGGCAAAAAGATCGCAGTGACGTACTTGTCGCCACAAAATCGGTGCGATCTCCTGCAGCGCGCGCAGATGCACGGGGTTGGAAACGCTATCCCATCCGTCCACGCCATAGTGTGCGTGCCAGGCTTCCGTGCAGTTGTCGAGGCGGACTTCCTCCGCGCCGGACTGCATTTGCGGGAACCGGCCGCGGTAGATGAAATACCGAAAGCCGAGCAACCCGATCGCCGCTGCGATCGTCGTGCTCAGTTCGGTGAGCGAGCTCGCGAGCAGAACCGCTTTCAGCCAACGCGCGCCCATTTCTACTCCCTGGAATAAATACGGGCTTTGACTTGTATACCATAGTTGCGCCCTCCGTTTTCATCTGGAAATCGTCTCCGGGCGCCTCGAAGAAGCTCTTCCCTTCTCTGAGCTTCATTTTTCAATCCATTGAAAATCATTAGCAAACCGCAAGAAGAAGGAGTCTCCAGCGACTGGCAAATTTGACAGCTGTGCCCCGCAAAGAAAGCCCGCAAAATGCAAACTTCAGCCGCTCCGGGATCCGTCCCGGGGCGGAAATGGGGGGGCCCTTCTGAAGAACAGTGGAGGCACTCATGGGCAATGGCAAAACCAGCGGCAATGGCGCGGGCCCCGATGCAAAGCGGCGGCGCCTTCTAAAAATCGGTGGGGCGGTCGGCGTAGGTGGAGCGGTGGGCGGCACCGCCATTCTGACCGCGCTGTTTCCGCATTCGGCGCAGACGCAGGCAAGGCACCACCATCGAACGCCTCCTCAAGACAACACTGCCGCCCGGTGGCTTACGAAATTCGTGGATCGGCTGCCGATTCCGAATACGATCACCACGAACCAGACGTTGAGCGGCGTGCCTTTTTACGATGTCCGCATGAGACCGCTCCAGGAGAAGTTGCACCGCGATCTGCCGGCCACCGCGCTGTGGGGATATAACGGCCTGTATCCGGCCCCCACGTTCGAAGTGCGCCGGGGACGTCCCATCGCGGTGAAATGGGAAAACAATCTGCCAGGCAGGCATTTCCTCCCGATCGACCCGACGATTCACGGGGCGGAAGCGCCGACGCCGGACGTGCGCACCGTGGTCCACCTGCACGGCTCGAAATCAATGCCGGACAGCGACGGGTATCCGGAGGCCTGGTTCACGAACGGCTTCAGGCAGACCGGCCCCTTTTTCACGACGCAGACCTATCACTATCCGAACGATCAGCAGGCGACGACGCTGTGGTATCACGACCACGCGCTCGGAATCACGCGGCTGAACGTCTATGCCGGTCTGGGCGGCGGGCTGTATCTGATTCGCGACGACCACGAGGATTCGCTCGGCCTGCCGAGCGGGCGGTACGAGATTCCGCTTGTGATCCAGGATCGCTTCTTCAATTCGGACGGCTCGCTCCTCTATCCGGTGCAAACCCCGGGAGATCCGGACACGCGGGTCCCGCCCATCTGGATCCCGGAATTCTTCGGAGACACCGTGCTCGTCAACGGCAAGATCTGGCCGTTCCTCGAGGTCGAGCCGCGCAAGTACCGGTTCCGCATCCTGAACGGGTCGAACGCAAGGTTCTATCGCATGACCTTGCAGGAGAGCGCCGATACGGGGCAAACCTTGGGCCGGCCCGGCCCGGTGTTTCACCAGATCGGCAGCGACGGAGGTCTCTTGCCCGCTCCGGTGACGCGCACGCAATTGCTCATCGCTCCGGCGGAACGGCAGGATATCGTGATCGACTTCTCCGGGTTCAAAGGCAAGTCGTTTGTCCTCACCAACGACGCGCTGGCGCCGTTCCCGGACGGCGACGATGTCGTGCCGCCCGATATCATGGTCTTCAAGGTGAACCAGCCCCTGCAGGGACAGGACAGAAGCCGCCTGCCGGCGACGCTCAACACCGTGCCCTTGATCAACCCGGCCTCGGCGGTCGCGACGAGAGATCTCGTGCTGAGCGAGCTCGATTCCGCTCCGCCGTTCGAGAACCCGATCATGGCGATGATCAACGACGCGCATTGGGACGATCCGGTCACCGAGAACCCGAAAGCGGGGTCGGTCGAAATCTGGCGCATCATCAACACGACGGGGGACGCGCATCCGATTCATATACACCTCGTGCAATTCCAGATTCTTGACCGGCAGCACTTCGACATCAATCAGTACCCTTCTCTTGTCTTCGACCAGAAACCTCAAGCACCGGAGAACAACGAGAGGCCGGCGTGGAAAGACACGGTGCT
>JBGPLD010000248.1:0-3445 GCA_041486325.1 Gammaproteobacteria bacterium | reverse complement strand
GGCTGCGAGGACCTCGCGCCGGCGATCGCCGCGTGCGGTGCGCTGCTCGAATATGCGCGCAAGACTCAAGGCCAGGGTCCCGATCGGGAAAGTCTGGCGCACGTCGCCGCGGTCATCCCCGAGCGCGTGAGCGAATATATTCGCATGGACCCCGCCACGCGGCGGAACCTCGAGTTGACCGAGACGCTGCGCGGCGAGCCCGCGCCGACGCTGTTCTCGCTGCTCGATGAATGCGCCGCCGGCATGGGCAGCCGGCTGCTGCGCCACTGGCTGCACCATCCTTTGCGCGACCGTGAGGCGCTCGGCGCGCGCCACGCGGCAGTCGCCGCGCTCGCAGACGCACATGCACCGATTCACAAACTGCTTCGCCGTTTCGCCGACGTGGAGCGCATCACCGGCCGCGTCGCGCTCAGGAACGCCCGCCCGCGCGACCTCTCCTCCCTGCGCGACAGCCTCGCTTTGCTCTCGCAGCTTGCGCCTGCCGTTCCTCCGGGTGCGCCGCTTCTCGCCGGACTGCTGCGCGACCTGGAAATACCGGCCGAGTGCCTCGCGCTGCTGCGCCGCGCGGTGCACGAGGAACCCGCGGCCATGGTCCGCGACGGCGGCGTGATCGCCGCGGGATACAGCAAGGAGCTCGACGAGCTGCGCGCGCTGCAGAGCCATTCCGGAGAATTTCTCGCGCAACTCGAGTCGCGCGAGCGCGGACGCACCGGCATTTCCAGCCTGCGCGTTGCCTACAATAACGTGCACGGCTTCTACATCGAGATCACCCATGCCCACGCGGAAAAGGTTCCCGCCGATTACCGCCGCCGCCAGACCCTGAAGAACGCAGAGCGCTACATCACCCCTGAGCTGAAGGAGTTCGAAGACAAGGCGCTCTCGGCCAGGGACCGCGCGCTCGGGCTGGAAAAGTCGCTCTACGAGGAGCTGCTGGCCGCGCTCGGCGCCCACGTTCCGCTGCTCCAGCGCATCGCGCGCGCTCTCGCCCAGCTCGACGTGCTCGCATGCTTCGCGGCGGTGGCCGCGAAGCGCAACTACTGCCGGCCGCAATTCGCCGAAGACATCCTCGTCGAGATCGAGGCCGGCCGGCATCCCGTGGTGGAAGCACAGATCGAATCGGAAATGCGGCAGTTCATCGCAAACGGCACGACGCTTTCTCAGGCGCGGCAGCTTCTGCTCATCACCGGCCCGAACATGGGCGGCAAGTCCACCTACATGCGGCAGGTGGCGCTGATCGTGCTGATGGCCCACGCCGGCTCGTTCGTGCCGGCGAAATCCGCGCGCATCGGACCGATCGACCAGATCTTCACGCGCATCGGAGCGGCCGATGATCTCGCAGGCGGGCGCTCGACCTTCATGGTGGAGATGACCGAATCCGCTAATATCCTGCACAACTCGACCGAAAGGAGCCTGGTGCTGATGGACGAAGTCGGCCGCGGAACGTCGACTTTCGACGGGCTCGCGCTCGCCTGGGCGATCGCGCGGGCGCTGCTCGAGCGCAACAAGTCCCTGACGCTTTTCGCCACCCACTACTTCGAGATGACCCGGCTCGCTCTTGAATACAAGGAAGCGGCCAACGTCCACCTCGACGCGATCGAGCACAAGGACGCGATTGTATTCCTGCACGCGGTCGAGGAAGGCCCGGCATCGCAAAGCTACGGCCTGCAGGTGGCACAGCTCGCCGGCGTGCCGAAGGCGGTCATCCGCAACGCGCGAAAGTACCTGCACATGCTTGAGGACGCAAGTCTCGCGCGCGGCGGGCAATCGGACCTCTTCGTTGCCGGCAAGGGCGAACCGGAGCCGCCCCCGGAATCGGACGCGCTGCGCGAGGCGCTGGCCGCCGCCAATCCCGACGAGCTCACGCCGCGCGAAGCGCTGGAGCTGCTCTACCGGCTGAAGCGGCTGTGAAGCGCTGGCTGATCGTTCTGCCGATTGCGCTGTTCGCCGGATGCAGCGCGCCTGCGCTGCCGCCCGTGTCCGCGGCGGAACGAGGCGGCATCACCTTTGCGCTGATGGGCGATACGCCTTACAGCACGGCTGAAGCACGGGCGCTCGACGCAATGATCGAGGAGATGAACCGCGAGGAGCTTGCCTTCGTCATTCACGTCGGCGATATCACCGCGGGAAACGGACCCTGCACCGACGAATGGCTTGAAGCGAGACGACGCCAGTTCATGAAATCGAAGCACCCGTTCATCATCGTTCCGGGCGACAACGACTGGGTGGACTGCCATCGCAGCGGCTTCGATCCGCTCGAGCGGCTGCATCGCTTCCGGGGGCTTTTCGAGGCCGGGAGCGGGAGCCTTGGTCAGCGCAGCATGGCGCTGGAACGGCAGAGCGATTCGAATTTTCCAGAGCGGTTCCGTGAATTCCGCGAGCATATGCGCTGGATCGCCGGCAACGTGCTTTTCGTGGGCCTGAACGTCCAGGGCAGCAACAACAATCTCGGACGCACGCCCCAAATGGACGCCGAGCACCGCCGGCGCATGGCCGCCGTGTTTGCCTGGCTTGATGACGGCGTGCGGCTCGCCCGCGAGCGCGGGCTATCGGGCATGATCATCTTCGCCCAGGCAGATCCCGACTTCGAGGGAAGGTTCCGGCGCAGATCCGGAGAGCCTGATGGATTTCTGGAATTCCGGAATGCGCTGCGCGCGCTCGCGATCGGCTTGGGCAAGCCGGTCCTGTTCGTGAACGGCGATTCGCACTTATTCCGGCTCGATCAGCCGCTGGCCGACACTGCGACGGGCGAGCCCGTGCGCAATTTCACGCGCGTGATCGTGTTCGGCTCGCCGCAGGTGCGCTGGATCAGGGCCGCGATCGACCCGTCATCGGCGCAGATGTTCCAGATCAGCCCGGCCCTGCCGCCCGCGCCGGAGCGCTGACCCGCCGCAGCGCGGCGGCCGCAGCCGGTCAGCCGAGGACATCGAATTCGCTGTCTTCCACGCCGCCGACCCCGCCCCGGCGATCGCCCCGGTGTCCGCGGCCCACGCGATCCATGCGGTCCTTGACCGAAAGGCGCGCCGTCTCTTTCTGGCCCGCGTCGAGGGAGTCGTACACCGCGAACCACGCATCGCGCATCGGCTTGCGGGTTGCTTGCATCTGCGAGCGCATCTGCTCGCGCAACTGGTCGCGCAGCTGCGCGAACTGCTTCAGATCGGCGCCCGGCTTGTCGATCTCGGCACGCAGCTTGTCATGCAATTCACGGCCGCTTGCCACCGCCTTCTGGAAGCTGTCCCTCGAGGCAGTCTGGGCCTTCTTCCACAGCTCTTCCTGCTGCGGGTTGAGCTTGAGCTTCTCGTGCAGGCGCTCCATCCCGTGCATTGGTCCGGGGCGCTTCGCGTCGCCGCGGGGACCGCCTTGATAAGGTGCGTGGGCCCAGGCGCTGGCGCCAGCCCCGAGCAGCCCTGCGGCAAGCAGCGAGACGATCAATTTGTGTTTCCGGCAT
>JBGPLD010000247.1:0-3447 GCA_041486325.1 Gammaproteobacteria bacterium | reverse complement strand
GCGGCGACCCGCGGCGCGCCGGCGCCAGGCCAGGCGGAGACCGATCTGTTCATCACGCCGGGCTTCGAATTCCGGGTCGTTGACCGCATGATCACGAATTTCCATCTCCCCAAGTCGACGCTGCTCGTGCTCGTGTCGGCGTTCGCGGGTCTCGAACCAGTACGGCGCGCCTATCGCCACGCCGTTTCCGAACGTTACCGGTTTTTTTCCTACGGCGACGCGATGCTCGTTGATAAAATTGACCCTGACGCACATTCGAACGGGCGCTGAGCGCGCCGTTCAATTCGCCGCCCGATGAAATTTTCCGTTCACTCAACCGATCACCATGCGCGCGCAGCGAGGCTCGGGCTTGCGCACGGCGAAGTGGAAACGCCGGTGTTCATGCCGGTTGGCACCTACGGCGCGGTCAAGGCGGTAAGCCCTGCGGAACTCGCCGAGAACGGGACGCGCATCGTCCTCGGCAACACCTTCCACCTGTGGCTGCGGCCCGGGCTCGAGGTGATCGCTGCGCATGGAGGGCTGCACTGCTTCATGGGTTGGAGCGGGCCGATCCTCACCGATTCCGGCGGCTACCAGATTTTCAGCCTCGGGGACTTGCGGAAAATCACCGAGGACGGCGTGCGCTTCGCCTCGCCGGTGAACGGCGATCGGCTGATGCTCACGCCGGAAGAGTCGATTCGCATCCAGCGCACGCTCAACCCGGACATCGCCATGGTGCTCGATGAGTGCACGCCCTACCCGGCGAGCGAGCGCGAGGCCGAGGATTCGATGCGCTTGTCCCTGCGGTGGGCGGAACGCTCCAGGCGCGCTCACGAAGGCAATCCCAACGCACTGTTCGGAATCGTCCAGGGCGGCATGCACGAGCGGCTCCGCGATGCCTCGCTCGCCGGGCTGATCGAAACCGGATTCGACGGCTACGCCATCGGCGGGCTCGCGGTGGGCGAGCCCGGGGACGACATGCGCAGGATCCTCGCCCATACCGCGGCGCGGCTTCCCGCGGACAAGCCCCGCTATCTCATGGGCGTCGGCACTCCGGAGGACATCGTCGGGGCGGTCCAGGCAGGCATCGATATGTTCGATTGCGTGCTGCCGACGCGCAACGCGCGCAACGGCTGGCTGTTCACCCGCTTCGGCGACATCAAGATCCGCAACGCCCGCCACCGCGCCGATACGCGGCCGCTGGACGAGACTTGCGGCTGCTACGCCTGCACGAACTTTTCACGCGCCTACCTGCACCATCTGCAAAAAGTCAACGAAATACTGGGGGCGCGCCTCAATACCCTGCACAACCTGCACTACTACCAGACGCTCATGCGCGAGCTGCGCGACGCCATAGGAGAAGGAAGGCTCGCCGATTACGCGGCCAAATTCAGCGACAACCGCCGGAAGATCGGCGAAAGCGGGTGAGCGGCGCGGGGTCGATGGTATAATTTTTGCCGATCCGGACGCAGGACGCCGGATTGACTATGCGCGTTGGAACGCACGCATGGCGGCGTTCAACGCGCGACTCGAAAACATTTGGAGATCACAGTGCTTATTTCCTCCGCATTTGCGCAAACACCCGGCATCACCGGCGACTCCGGCTGGATGGGCATGCTGCCCATCGTCCTCATGTTCGTGCTCTTGTACTTTCTCATGATCCGGCCGCAGATGAAGAAGGCGAAGGAGCACAAGACCATGACCGAGGCGCTGCAGAAAGGCGATGAGGTCATCACCGCCGGCGGCGTGCTGGGCAGGATCACCAGCGTCAGTGAAGCCTATCTCTCTCTCGAGATCGCGCCCAAAACCGAGGTGCAGGTGCAAAGAACCGCGGTGCAGACGCTGCTGCCCAAGGGCACGATCAAGTCGATCTAGTTGTGAACCGGTACCCGCTCTGGGTCTACGTTACCATCGCGACAGCACTCGCGCTGGGGCTGCTGTATACGCTGCCCAACTTGTTCGGCGAGGCGCCGGCCGTGCAGGTGTCCTCCGCGCGCGCGACGCTCAAGATCGACAGCGCCTTGCTCGGCCGCGTCGAGGACTCGCTCAGGAAAGCGGGCATCCAGCCGACCGGCGTGTTCCTCGATCTGAATTCCGTCAAGGTGCGGCTCGCCGACACCGACACCCAGCTCAAGGCCAAGGACGCCGTCAATCAGGCGCTCAATCCCGACCCGGGAAATCCCGCCTATACCGTCGCTCTCAATTTGCTGTCCTCCTCGCCCGCCTGGCTCACCGCGGTGCACGCGTTGCCGATGTACCTCGGCCTCGACCTGCGCGGCGGCGTGCACTTTCTGCTCCAGGTGGACATGCGCGCGGCGCTCGTCAAGCGCGCCGAAAGCCTCGCCGCCGACATCCGCTCGCAATTGCGCGACAAGAATATCCGCCACCTGGGGATCACGCGCGAGGGCAATAACATCACGGTGAAATTCCGCGACGCGGAAACCCGCGCCAGGGCGCGCAAGATCATCGAAGAACAGCTCCCCGATCTGCAGCTCGCCGACGGCGGCGCGGGCGAAGAGCTGGTCCTCGCCGCGTCCGTCCGTCCCGAGGCGCAGAAGCGCAACCAGGAGTTCGCGCTCAAGCAGAACATCCAGACGCTGCACAATCGCATCAACGAGCTGGGGGTGGCGGAGCCGGTGATTCAGCAGCAGGGCTCGGACCGCGTCGTGGTGCAATTGCCCGGCGTGCAGGACACGGCAAAGGCGAAAGAGATACTCGGCCGCACTGCCACGCTCGAGATCCGCATGCTGGACGAGGACAACATGAACGCCGCGGCGCTCGCCGCGGCGCAGTCGGGCCAGGTGCCGTTCGGCGACGAATTCTACGTCGAGCGCAATGGCGCGCCGCTCCTGGTGAGAAAGCAGGTGGTGCTGACGGGGGACCGGCTCACCGACGCGCAGCCGGGCTTCGACAACCAGACGCAGGAGCCCGCCGTTCACCTGACGCTGGATGCGACTGGGGCGCGTATTTTCAAGGAAGTGACGCGCGAAAACGTCGGCAAGCGCATGGCGATCCTGCTGATCGAGAAAGGCAAGGGGGAAGTCATCACCGCCCCCGTTATCCGCACCGAAATCGGCGGCGGGCGCGTCCAGATCAGCGGCCGCATGACCACCGTCGAGGCGAACGACGTCGCCCTGCTTCTGCGCGCGGGCTCGCTCGCCGCGCCGATGGAGATTATCGAGGAGCGCACCGTGGGTCCCAGCCTCGGTGCGGAAAATATCCGCAAGGGGTTCCACGCCACCTGGGTGGGCTTCTCGCTGATTGCGGCCTTCATGATCGTCTACTACAGCATCTTCGGCGTGGTGTCGGTGATCGCGCTGGCGGTGAACATGATGCTGCTGGTCGCGCTGCTGTCGATGCTGCAGGCCACGCTGACGTTGCCCGGTATCGCCGCTATCGCGCTCACGCTGGGCATGGCGATCGATGCGAACGTGCTGATCAACGAGCGCATACGCGAGGAGCTGCGGT
>JBGPLD010000246.1:0-3457 GCA_041486325.1 Gammaproteobacteria bacterium | reverse complement strand
GGCATAGTTTTGCCGGAGCGCTTCGAGATGCTGCGCGCCGGACTGGTGCGTCACCGAAGGACGCCGCTCACGCGGCAGGAGCGCAAGCGCCTGCGGCACCACTTCGTTCAGCGCCTTTGCGCCGAGACTGCCGCCGACCACAAGGACTCGCAGCGAGCCCGAGCGTTTGGCGTAGCGCCGCTCGGGCGCTGCAATCGCCGCGATCTCCGGCCGTACCGGATTGCCCGTCAGCGCGGCGCCCTTGAGCGCGCCCGGAAAAGCACACAGTGCGCGGTCGGCGACTCCGCGGAGCACTTTGTTTGCAAGACCGGGAATCGCATTCTGTTCGTGAATGACAAGCGGCTTGCCGAAAAGCGCCGCCATCATTCCCCCGGGGAACGACATGTAGCCACCCATGCCGAGGACGACATCGGGCCGATGCTGGAAGATCGCGCGCGCGCTCTGCCAGAAGGCGAGCAGCAACCTGAGCGGCAGCAGCAGCGCGGCCATCGACCCCCTGCCGCGCACACCCGAGAAGCTGATCCAGGCCACGTCGTAACCGCGCTTCGGCACCAGGGTTCCCTCCATGCCGCTCTTCGCGCCCAGCCACACGACGCGCCAGCCTGAATCGCGCAGGAAGTCTGCCACCGCGAGACCGGGAAATACGTGCCCGCCGGTTCCGCCCGCCATGATCATGATGGTTCGCGCCATTGCACACACCAAGAAAGCCGCACCGCAGAGGACGCCGAGGCCGCAGAGGAAAAGCAGAAGAACAACGGGGATCCTCTGCGTCCTCTGCGGCTGATTCGATCTTCGAGCACATTCACGTTGAATGCCCCCGCATCAACTGCCTGTTCTCCCAATCAATTCGAAGCAGGATGGCGAGCGCTGCGCAGTTCGCCAGGATCCCGCTGCCGCCGAAGCTCATCAGCGGCAGCGTCAGGCCTTTGGTCGGAAGCACACCCATGTTCACGCCCATGTTGATGAGCGTCTGCACGCCCAGCCATATGGCGATGCCCTGCGCAACCAGTGCCGGGTACGGGCGCTCGAGCGCGACCGCTTGCCGGCCGATGGCGAAGGCGCGCAGCACCAGCCAGGAGAACATCACAATCACCGCGAGCACGCCGGCGAACCCCAATTCCTCAGCGATCACGGCGAGCAGAAAATCCGTGTGCGCCTCCGGGAGGTAGAGGAGCTTTTCCACGCTCGCGCCCAGGCCCACGCCGAACCACTCGCCACGTCCGAAAGCGATCAGCGCGTGCGACAGCTGGTACCCCCTGCCGAACGGGTCCGACCAGGGATCCATGAATCCAAAGATGCGCTGCATGCGGTAAGGCGAGGCGAGCACCAGCCCGACGAAGCCCATGGCGAGCATGACGAGCAGGCCGGAAAACCATCTCCCGTACATGCCGCCGAGGAACAGAATCGCCGTAGCGATCGAGGTAATCACGACAAAAGCGCCGAAGTCCGGCTCGAGCAGGAGCAACCAGCCGATCACCAGCATGACCGCGAACATCGGCAGGAGTCCGCGCTTGAAACTGTGCATCAGCGCCGACTTGCGCACGGTGTAGTCGGACGCGTAGAGCACCGCGAACAGTTTCATGAACTCGGAGGGCTGCAGGTTCAGGATGCCAAACGAAAGCCAGCGACGGGCACCGTTGACCTCGCGGCCGAGCCCCGGAACCATCAGCAGCGCCAGAAGCGCGGCGCCCAGCAGGAACAACCACGGGGCCGCCTGCTGCCACATCCGCACCGGAATCTGGAACACGAGCATGCCGGCCACAACGCTGACGCCGAAGAACAGTGCCTGACGCTGGAGAAAGTACGCGGGATTGCCGCCGGTAAACTTGCTCGCCTCGGCCAGGGAAATCGAGGCCGAATACACCATCACCAGGCCGAAGATGAGCAGCAGGAACGCGGTCAAAAGCACGCCGCCGTCGTACTCGGCGAGCGGAGCGCGGCCCGGACTAATGCGTCCGAGCATGGATGAGACTCTGCACAGCCGCGCGAAACACATCGCCGCGGTGCCGGTAATCACGGAACATATCGAAGCTCGCGCAGGCCGGCGACAGCAGCACGATGTCGCCCGCCCGCGCCTGCGCTGCGCTCAATACCACCGCCTCGTCCATCGAGGCAGCGCGGCGAACGGGGACGCCGGCGCCGGCCACGGCGGATTCGATCAGCGGCGCATCGCGGCCAATCAGCACCATCGAGCGCGCCGAGCGCGCCACGGCGCTTTTCAGGGGCGAGAAATCCTGCTCCTTGCCTTCGCCCCCTGCGATGAGTACGATTTTCGCCCCGCCTCGGGCAAGTCCGGCGAGCGCCGCCACCGTGGAGCCGACGTTGGTGCCCTTGGAATCGTCATACCAGCGCACACCGCTCGCCTCTCCGACCAGCTCGACGCGGTGTGGCAGCCCTTTGAACTCGCGCAGCGCGGCGAGCAGCGGCGCGCACGGCAGGCCGACCTCCCGACACAGCGCGAGCGCAGCCAGCGCGTTGGCGGCGTTGTGCAGGCCCGCAAGCCTTATCTCTCCGGCGCGCAAGAGCATGTCCGAGCCCTGCGCGAGCCACTTTTCGCCGCCGCTCTCGATCAAGCCCCAATCTTCGGCACGTGGCGGAGCATCGAGTCCAAAACTGATCGTCTTGCGGCCCGGCAATGCCATCGAGAGGCTTCGCGAATCGTCGCGGTTCAGCACTTGGACGCCCCCGCCCTGGAAAATTCGCGCTTTTGCGGCGGCGTATTCGTTCAGGCCGCGATAGCGGTCGAGATGGTCTTCGCTGAGGTTCAGAACCGTGGCCGCGTCCGCGCCGAGCGAGCTAGTGGTTTCGAGCTGGAAACTGGAGAGTTCGAGCACCCAGAGGCCAGGGGCGCGCTTTTCCTCTTCGCAGCGCAGCAGTGCATCGAGCACCGCGGGACTGATATTTCCAGCCACTTCGCAGTCGGCGCCCGCCGCCCTTGCCATGGCGCCCGCGAGCGCAGTCACGGTGGTCTTGCCGTTGGTTCCGGTGATGGCAACGATCTTCGGCCGGCCGGCGGCGGGAAGCGCCCGCGCGAACAATTCAACATCGCCGACCACCGGGACGCCTGCGGCCATCGCTCTACTCACCCCGGGCTCGGCAAGCGGCACGCCCGGGCTTATCGCAATAAGGTTGATGCCGGCAAAGATATCCTCTCGATGCTGACCGCAGTGCGCCGCGACGCCGGGTAACGAGCGCCTGAGATCCGCGAGGCGAGGCGGCGCCGCGCGCGTGTCCGCCACGCGCACATCCGCGCCCCGGCGCGCCAGCCACTTCGCCATCGACAAGCCCGTATCACCCAAACCGAGCACCAGCACCTTTCTGCCCGCGAAATTCACCGCAGCTTCAACGTGGACAATCCAAACAACACCAGCATCATCGTGATGATCCAGAAGCGAACGACGACCTGGGACTCCTGCCATCCGGAAAGCTCGTAGTGATGGTGCAGCGGCGCCATGCG
>JBGPLD010000245.1:0-3462 GCA_041486325.1 Gammaproteobacteria bacterium | reverse complement strand
CTTTCCAGTACCAGCGCACCAGCACCTGGTCGGCAAAACGGGTGGGCGAGAAGATGCGGAAGAACACGTAGACTTTGTCGTTGCCCTGGGCGAGGAACTTCTGGTCGCCGTTGTGCCAGAAACGCCACCAGGTCCGTTCGTGACTGAGCCGATACCCTTCCTCCGTCTTCTCGACTTCATGATAGATGCCGATGAAGGGGATCGACAGCGGCACCGGCGGAATCAACCGGAAAAAATAAAAAGCGAGAAAGCCGACCAGCACGCACCCCAGGGGCAGAAGAATCTGCTTCCTGGCCCGCTGAAAAAGATCAGGTCCGGAAGTCCCGATCCACCAGCCGGCGCCGAGCAGAGGCAGGCAGCCGACCCCCATCGAGAACAGAAAGACCAGCAGGCCGATCGAGCCGACGAATACGGGTACTACATAAGCGAAGAAAGACAGGAAGCAAAGGCTGAGCAAGGCAAACTTGAACGACAACCCCCTCGACTTCAAGCGCTCGGACTCATTGGCCACTAGCAGCAGCACCAGGAAGGCGAGGAAGGAGAACGACACCAGCAGCGACGAGCTCTTGAAGAAGAAAATGGTATACAGATTGAGCAGGGTTCCCAGAAAGAAATGGATGATGGCCGTGCGAAATTCGTAATACCAGCGCTTGACGGCGGGCATTGTCCCGAACTCGAGAGGCGGCTTGCCCTGCTCGAAGAACATCTGCATCAGTGCCGTCATGATCACGGCAAGGTAGACCGCCTGCTGGCCGATCGTGAACCAGGAGTCGATGCGGTCCGCCATCAGGATGTCGAAGACAAACCCGCCGATGAAAGAAACGATCGCGATCTTGCGCTCGTTCTTTTCGTAGTAGAGCTTGAGCCGGTCAATTCTGCCCGGTGACGCGGGGATCGCTTCTGTTTGTGTCATTGTGTCGTCTTCGCTTATCAATGGTGCCGCAACGGGCATTGCCGCAAATAATGCCCTCGACAAGCAAAGCAGGTCAAGCGCGGATGGACACGGCGCACTCGGAGATTCTACCCGGCGGCGGCCAGCCGGGCGAACTGCCGCTTCATCGCGTTGAGCTGATCGAGATAGCTCCTCAGGTCCTGGTCGCCGCACCGCTGGCCGGTGCTCAGCTGGAAGCCGCGTCGTGCGTAAGCCTCGCCCGTTCCGCCTCCGCACAGGTGGATGACGGCGGCCAGATCCTGCTTCTGCTGGAGCGTGGCAGTGGCGATCGGCCGGCGTCGCATCGTGCTCGCGACGCTACGATCCAGGAAGGCGGCGGTCAGCTCGACGGCATGGCTGGGCACCACGCGAGTGTAGAGACTGTTGAACCAGCACGATCTCGCGTCGTACCAAGGGCCCTCCTCGACCAGAACATGGTTGCGGATGCAGTAGCGTTTCGCATCCCGGAACGCCGCGTCGGTGATCTGGTACATGCCCACCGCGCTCGACGCGGGCTGGTAAAGCTCGAAGGGATTCCACGTCAGGCGCCATCGCCATGCGGTCCGGGCCACCGGGTTGCCCGCGCCTTCGACCTGGGCCAGCGCCGCCAGCAGCTCGGGCGTGATGAGGGCGGTGGAATGCTCGCGGAAGAGCGCCCCGTACCGCCGCCAGGTCTCGGACGGGGTCTTTGCGAGCACGCCGCTCACCGGAAGGAATGCCTCGGAAGGCTTGCGAATCGCCTGGACCACCCAGTTCACCGCAAACAATACCGCCAGGATGGCGACCACAGCCGCGAGGAGCCGGATCGCCAGTGGCGCGGCCCATATTGTCCGCAGTGCGCTCCGGCCGGCCATCGAGATTCGCCGGACCGACGCGGACCAGGCATTACGCGCGCGCGCCCTGCGGGAATTGTCTCTGGCGGGAAGCGAATGTGACATGAAGGCGTCCCTTTTACCGCGCATAGATGCGTGCGCGATCAATAAAAACGCCCCGGGAACCAGAAATTCCCGGGGCGTTTGTGCTGCTGAGGCACGCCGGCCTAGTGGCTGACGATCATCCTGAAGCTGTGGGTTGATCCGATGTTCGAGCCATGTCGACCGATGGTGCCTATATGGATTTTCACTGGATCACCTCCTTTCGAAGTTGGGAGCCCGTACTTTATCACGCGGCTTTATCACGCAGGTGGAACCAGCCGCCAGGGCGTTCCGGACCGATCGCGGCAGGCGCCGTAGCGGAACGGCATCGCGTCGCGGCCCGGGGTGTAGAACCGCAGGTCGATGAACCACACGCAAGTCGAGCCCGCGCTCATGCCGTCGAACGCCGGTAAGTCGGCGAACCAGCGATAGACCGCCATCTCCGGCGAATTCCACGCTTCCTTTGTCAGCGCCTTCGTTGGGTCTTCGCCGTAGCGGGTTCGCGTTTCCCAGTGGGCCGCCGACAAAGGTTCATAGACGGAGTCGAGCATCGCGATGAAACCGTCGCCGGGCCGATAGACGCGCGGCTCCTCGCGCACCAGGTTCACGTGTGCGAAGCGGTGCGCCTCGACGTCGGAGACGAACACCGTCCAATTGAAAGGCGAGACCGGCCGCGGCTGCACGTTGACGGTCGCGCCGCCCAGACCGAGCGAGCGGGCGTAGCGTTCGCCGAACTCGATCGCTTTTTCCTTTTGCAGATACTGAAAGCCGACGTAGCCGACGAGGACTGCGCCTGCCGCGACTGCGGGCCACCGGGAACGGTAAAGGACCGCCGAAGCGGCGAGGCCCGCGACGATGATCCCGCTGAACCACAGGTCGATGATGAACGTCGTGCCGATCTGCGACCGCCAATCCGAAAACGGCGCGAGGATCATGGTGCCGTAGCTGGTGATGACATCGCCCGCGATGTGCAGCCCGAGGCCGAGCGCGGTCACGCCATAGAGCGCGCGCCATCCCCGCGGCTCGCGCAGGATCCGGGCGAGGATCCAGGAATAGAGCAGCGCCCACAGCGGCAGCAGGATCAGCGAGTGCGTCACGCCGCGGTGGTGCATCAGGTACTCGACCGGCCCGACATAGCCGATGACGAAGTCGAGGTCCGGCGCGGCACAGGCGAAGAAGCCCGCCGCCACGCGGCGCGGGAGCGAGCCCGGCGGCGCGTTCTTCGGCGCCGTGGCGCGGGCGAGGAGCGCCCCGGAGAGCGCGTGGGTCAAGGTGTCCATCTGCCCCCGCGCCTGCTCGCCTGCCGAGTCATGCCTCCAGTTTCGCGTCCAGGGTGATCCTGGCGTTCAGCACCTTGGAGACCGGGCATCCCGTCTTCGCCTTGTTGGCCGCGGCCTCGAAAGCCTGGCGGTTCGCGCCCGGTATCTTCGCGCTCATGTCCAGATGAACGGCAGTGATCGCGAATCCTCCTTCGACTTTCTCCAGCGTGACCGTCGCGGTGGTCCTGATGCTTTCCGCCACCATTCCCGCTTCACCCAACTGCGCCGACAGCGCCATCGAGAAGCAGCCCGCGTGCGCGGCGCCGATCAATTCCTCGGGATTCGTCCCCGGTCCGTT
>JBGPLD010000244.1:0-3469 GCA_041486325.1 Gammaproteobacteria bacterium | reverse complement strand
TCACCTCGCCGTTGTTGTTGACCGAGAGTTCCGCCACTGCCGCGGTATAGCTGCCGTATGCTTCCGTCTCGGCGATGCCGCGGAACACGCCGGCGGGCAGCGGCTTGCCCCAATCGGCGGCTTTCGCGGTGGCATCCAGGATGGCAAGGTCCTTGGGCGATTTGGCGAGCAGCGCGCGCCGGTATTCATAGGGGTCCTTGCCGGCGGCGCTCGCCAGTTCGTCCATGAAGCACTCGCGCGCGTACGGATTCTGCGAATGGCCGACGGTGCGCCAGAAGCCCACCGGCACGTGCGCGTTGCGCTGCGCGTACTCGATCCTCACGTTGGGAATCGCGTGCGGCAGATCGTTGAGCGAAGCCACGGCCTGAGGATCGACGCCGTCCTTCAGCGGCAGGTGCAGGAGCGTCGCGATGATCGAGCTCGCCGAAACGCGCGAGTACCAGGCCACCGGATTGCCCGAGGCGTCGAGGCCCGCCTTCATCCGGACCAAGCTGGCGGGACGGTAGAAGTCGTGCTGGGTGTCTTCTTCCCGCGTCCAGAGCAGCTTCACCGGCGTGCCCTCCATCGCCTTGGCGATGGCGACGCCCTGGCGCACGAAGTCCTGTGACCCGCCGCGCCGGCCGAAGCCGCCGCCGAGCTGCGCGCGGTGCACTTCGACGTTCTCCAGCGGCACACCGGCGGCGGCCGCCGCGGTGGCGAGCGACGCCTCCGCATTCTGGGTGGAGGTCCATACTTCAACGCGCCCGTCCTTTATCAGCGCCGTGCAAACCTGCGGCTCCAGTGTGGCGTGAGCGAGATAGGGGGTGAAGTACTCGGCTTCGAGCACTTTCGCGGCCGAAGCGAAACCCTGATCGACGTCGCCGTCGCGCCGCGCGACGGCAATGTCCGTCTGGGCGTTCAAACCTCCGCGGTAGAACTCCATGAGGCTCGCGCTGGAGACATTGCCGTTGGCGCCCACGTCCCATTCGATCGACACGTCCTTCAGCGCTTCCTTCGCGCGCCACCAGTTGTCGGCGACCACCGCGACAAAGCTCTCCACGGGCAACACTTTGATGATGCCGCGCCGGCCTTGCACCTTGGCCGCGTCGAAGGATTTCACTTTGCCGCCGAACACCGGGCACTGCGCGATCGCGGCGTAGACCATTCCTGGCAACTGCGTGTCGATGCCGTAGCGTTGCCTGCCCATTACGGTATCGGGAATATCGACGCGCTTGATCGGCTTGCCGACGATCTTCCAGTCCTTCGGGTCCTTCAGCTTCACGTCCTTCGGCGGCTCGAGCTTTGCGGCGTCGTTCGCCACGCTGCCGAAGGTCGTTTTCCTTCCGCTCCGGGAATGCATGATCACGCCATCGGCGGCCACGCACTCGGAAGCGGGCACGTTCCACTGCTGCGCCGCCGCGGCGATCAGCATTTCGCGCGCCGTGGCCCCGGCCTTTCGCAGGTATTCCTGGGAATTGCGGATGGTCCTGCTGCCTACAGCCGCCATGTCGCCCCATACGCGCTTGCGCCTGACGCTTTCGTTGGCGGAGGCGTATTCGACGCGCACATTTTTCCAGTCGCATTCGAGCTCTTCGGCCACAAGCATGGGTGCGGAAGTCATGCTGCCCTGGCCCATCTCGGAGCGCGCGTAGCGGATGATTACCGTGTCGTCCGGGCGCACCACCACCCAGGCGTTGATCTCGGCCCCCGGGGTCGCAGACGGGATGTCGGCGGCAAGCGCCCGCGGAATATGGAAACCGAAGCTCAAGCCGCCGCCGATCGCGGCCGACTGCTTGAGGAATTTCCTGCGGGAGGGAGCAAATATCCTGGTCATGGCCGCCCCTTTCACGCTCTCACCGCCTTCAGGGCTTTCGCCGCAGCGTGGATCGCCGTGCGGATGCGCGCGTACGTGCCGCAGCGGCAGATGTTGGTCATGGCCGCGTCGATGTCGCGGTCGGTCGGATCCGGATTCTTGTTCAGAAGCGCCACGGCCACCAGCATCTGGCCGCCCTGGCAATAGCCGCACTGCGGCACCTGGTGATCGATCCAGGCCTTCTGCACCGGGTGCAGGCGCCCGCGACGCGTGAGACTTTCGATGGTCGCGATCCGCTTGCCGGCAGCAGCCGAAACAGGGAACGAGCAGGAACGCACCGGCACTCCGTTCACGTGCACCGTGCACGCGCCGCATTGCGCGATGCCGCAGCCGAACTTGGGGCCCTTCACGTCGAGGACATCGCGAAGCACCCACAACAGGGGCATTTCGGGTTCGACGTCGACCTTCTGGGATTTGCCGTTGACGGTAAGCTGAATCATCGAATTCCTCCCCGGAAGACCTTCGCGGATCCCTCGCGCATTCGGCGGGTGACCCGGCATCCGGCGGCCTTATTCTGCACTTGGAATCAATCTCCCGCAACCGATCGCCGCATGCATCCGCCGTTCTTCATCATTGTGCCGGACGGCGCACGCGCAGGAAAAGCGGCGGCCTACGCCGTCGGCAGCTTATAGTCCTTGAAATCCTGGCGCAGCCTGGTCTTGAGCAGCTTGCCGGTCGCGGTGTGCGGGAGCTGCTCGACGAAAACGACGTCATCGGGCATCCACCACTTCGCCACCTTGCCCTGAAAGAACTTCAGCAGTTCCTCGCGGGTGACAGTGGCGCCCGCCTTTTTGACTACAATCACGAGCGGCCGCTCGTCCCATTTCGGATGGGACACGCCGATGACCGCGGCTTCGGCCACGGCCGGATGCGCGACGGCGATGTTCTCCAGATCGATCGAGCTGATCCATTCCCCGCCCGACTTGATGACGTCCTTCGAGCGGTCGGTGATTTGCATGTAGCCGTCCGCATCGATGGTCGCGACGTCGCCCGTGGGAAACCAGCCCTCGCGCAAGGGGTTCCCGCCTTCTTCCTTGAAGTATTTCCCGAGAATGAAGGGACCGCGCACCATCAGGTCGCCGAAGGCCTTGCCGTCGCGCGGCAGCTCCCGCCCGTCGCCGTCGATGATCTTCATCTCCACGCCGTAGATCGTGCGCCCCTGCTTGCACTCGATCGCGTGCTTCTTGTCCTGCGGCAGCGGCAGGTGCTTGCTCTTGAGCGTGCAAAAAGAACCGAGCGGGCTCATCTCGGTCATGCCCCAGGCATGCTGGCAGTTGATGCCGTACTCCTCGCGAAACGTCGTGATCATCGCCGGCGGGCAGGCCGAGCCTCCGACCACCACGGTCTTGAGCGTGCTGAATTTCAGATTGCCCTGCTTCATGAACGCAAGCAGCGCGAGCCACACCGTCGGAACGCCGGCGGTAGCCGTGACTTTTTCCGCCTCGAACAGCTCGTACAGGCTCTTGCCGTCCAGGCCTGCGCCGGGGAACACCACCTTAGCGCCGTTCAGCGGCGCAAAGTAGGGAATCCCCCAGGCATTGACATGGAACATCGGCACCACCGGCAGGATCACGCTGCGCGCCGAGCAGTTGAATACGTCCGGAAGCGATGCGGCGT
>JBGPLD010000243.1:0-3496 GCA_041486325.1 Gammaproteobacteria bacterium | reverse complement strand
GAGATCGATGCCGACGCTGTCGTGCACTCCGAGCTGGAACGCGAGCTTGAGCTTGGTGCCGACGCCGTCGGTGCCCGAGACGAGCACCGGCTCGCGGTATTTTTTCGAGACTTCGAAGAGAGCGCCGAATCCGCCGATGCCCGCCAGCACTTCCGGGCGCAGGGTCTTCCTGGCGAAGGGTTTGATCGCCTCGACCAGCGCGTCGCCGGCGTCGATGTCCACCCCGGCATCGCGGTAGCTGATGGGGGTTCGGCTGGCCAAGGGGGGGAGTTGCGGCTAGAGTTACACGTTTTGCGCTGGAATTTTAATCGAAATGCCCCCGATCCGCCTCGCCGGCCCGGAATGATGCGGCAGCTCCTGCTAGAGCTCGCGCCGCCGCTGCTGCCGACCCTGGAGAATTTCGTCCCCGGACGCAACGGCGCCGCGCTGCAGGCGCTGCGCGGCGCGCTGGCGGGCGGCGAGCCGTTCCTGTTCCTCTGGGGCGCAAGCGGCAGCGGCAAGTCGCACCTGCTACGCGGCTTGATCGGAGCAGGCGAGGCAACCCGCGCCGCCGGCTATTTTCAGTCCGCGGCCGCGGACTGGAGCCGCGCCGCGACGCTTCAGGTCGCCGCGGTGGACGACGTGTCGCGGCTGGACGACGCCGGCCAGATCGAGCTCTTCGACCTCTGCAATCGGCTGCGCGGCTCGGGCGGCGTGCTGGCTGCGAGCGCCGAAGCGCCGCCCGCGCAGCTCGCGCTGCGGCCCGACCTGCGCTCGCGCCTTGCCTCGGGGATCGTTCTTCAGGTCCATACGCTCAGCGATGACGAGAAGACCGCGGCGCTGCGCGAGCACGCGGCGGGCCGTGGCATCGCGCTCGGCGACGATCTCATCCTCTACCTTTTGACGCACTTCGAGCGCGACATGGGCACGCAGATTGCGGTGCTCGATGCGCTGGACAGGATTTCGCTCGAGCAGAAGCGTCCGATCACACTGCCGCTGCTCAAGCTGGCGCTGCGATCACTGGATTCAAAAAGCGCTTAACCGCCAAGGACGCAAGGGACGCCAAGGAAACCCAATGTTTGAATCAGAATCCTTTGCGTCCTTGGCGGCAAGTCCGGCCGTTTTCGATTCGAGGTGATGTTTGGAACTCGCGCTCTTCGATCTCGATCACACGCTGCTCTCGGGGGACAGCGATTACGAATGGGGAAACTTCCTGATCGAGAAGCACGTCCTCGAGCGCGAGAGCTACGCTGCGCGCAACGACCATTTCTTCGGGCAGTACAAGGCCGGCAGGCTCGACATCCACGAGTTCCTCGACTTTCAGCTCGCTCCGCTTGCGACCCAACCGCGCGCGCAACTCGACGAGTGGCTTGGAGAATTCATGCGCACGAAGGTTCGACCCATGATCCGCAAGAAAGGACAAGACCTGGTGCAGCGGCATCTCCGGCAAGGACACCTCTGCGCGATCGTCACCTCCACCAACGCCTTCATTACCGCGCCCATCGCGCGCGAGTTCGGCATCGAGCACCTGCTCGCCACCGAGCTCGAGGTCCGCGACGGAAAATTCACGGGCAAGCCTTCGGGAACGCCCTCCTTCCGCCTGGGCAAGGTAACGCGGCTCGCTGAATGGCTCGGGGAGCGCGGCCAGACGCTCGCTTCGTTTTCGGCGAGCTGGTTCTACAGCGACTCGCTCAACGACCTGCCGCTACTGGAGCGCGTCACCCATCCCGTCGCGGTCGACCCGGACGAGACACTGCGCAGCGAGGCTCTTTCCCGCGGTTGGACGATCATTTCTCTGCAATGAGCACTCCCCTCTCCACTGCGTGGAGAGGGGCCGGGGGTGAGGTCGCACCAGTTTTAAGGTATCATGCGGGCCACGCGAGCCTGGGGCGCTCAAGCGACATGCTCACCCAAGCCCATCCCGAGAAGCTGTACCGCTGGCGGCTGCAAGCAGCCGGCCCGCAGGCCTTCATTCCCTCTTGATCAAGAAATTCATCCGGCGCGTATTCCGGCTGGGCCGCGGTTCCGAAGCGAGGATTATTTCCAGGGAGCAGCACGGCATCGGCCGCGAGGCGATCTCGCAAGGCTCGCGCAAGGTATGCGAGATGCTCCAGAGCCACGGCCATGAGGCCTACGTGGTCGGCGGCGCGGTGCGGGACCTGCTGCTCGGCCTGCGGCCGAAGGATTTCGACGTCGCCACCGACGCGTTGCCGGAGGACGTGCACAGGCTGTTCCGGCGCTCGCGCCTGATCGGACGGCGCTTCAAGCTCGCGCACGTGATGTTCGGCGAGGAGACGGTGGAAGTCTCGACGTTCCGCGCGCGTACCGCAACCGAAACCGACGAGCTTGGCCGCGTGCTGAGGGACAACATCTACGGCACGCGCGAGGACGACGCCATCCGGCGCGATTTCACCGTCAATGCCCTCTACTACGATCCCTTGGGCGAGACCATTCTCGATTATCACAACGGCCTGAGGGATCTGCGGCAGAAATCGGTGCGCATCATCGGCGACGCGCGCGCGCGCTACCGCGAGGATCCGGTGCGCATGCTGCGCGCCACGCGATTCGCCGCGAAGCTCGGCTTCACCATCGAGGAGCGCACGCGCAAGCCGATCCGCGACAACGCGCACCTGCTGGAGAACGTGCCCGCGTCGCGGGTGTACGAGGAGATTCAGAAGATGCTGCTCACCGGCCACGCCCTCACGAGCCTGCGCGAGCTGCGCAAGCACGGCCTGCATCACGGCCTGCTGCCCCTGCTCGACGTCATTTTCGAGCAGCCCATGGGCGAGCGCTTCGTCAATTCCGCGCTCAAGCAGACCGACGAGCGCGTGCGCTCGGGCAGGTCGGTGTCGCCTGCGTTCCTGTTTGCGGCGCTGCTGTGGCACGAAGTGCTCGCGGCATGGAAAACCGCGCAAAGGCAGGGCATGAGGCCGATCCCGGCGTTGTTCCAGGCGATGGATGCGGTGCTCGACGCCCAGACGGAGAAGCTCGCCATTCCGCGCAGGCTGACGGCGGTGATGAAGGAGATCTGGGCATTGCAGCCGCGCTTCGAGCAAAGGAGCGGCCGCCGCCCGTTCGCGCTGCTCACGCACGAGACGTTCCGCGCCGGGTTCGACTTCCTCGTGCAAAGGGCCGAGAGCGGCGAGGTTCCCGTGGAACTTTCGCAATGGTGGGAGAAATTCCAGCACGCAAGCGAAGCCGGGCGCGAAGGAATGCTTATGGCGCCGGTGCCGGGCGAGCGCAAGGGGCGCCGTCGGCGGCGGCGGCGCGGAAAACCCGCCGAGCGGCCGCCCGACCCCGCGCCCGTATGAGATGCTCGCGGTAACAGCTTTTGTCGGACTGGGAGCGAATCTCGGCGACCCGGAATCCCAGGTGCGCCGCGCGATCGCCGCGCTCGGGTCAATTCCGGCCACGCGAGTGCTGGCCGCTTCCTCGCTTTATCGCAGCGACCCGGTCGGCGTCGGCGATCAGCCGGAGTTCGTCAACGCGGTCGCAAAAATCGAGACCGGCCTCGGGG
>JBGPLD010000242.1:0-3499 GCA_041486325.1 Gammaproteobacteria bacterium | reverse complement strand
GCCTCCGTCTACGAGGACTTCCAGCGCGTCGACGACTTCCGCGAGGCGATACTCGAAGTCAAGAAGCCCGGCGGCAAGCGCCCTCGTCGCACATCAAAATAATGTTCACCGCCGCCGACCCTGAGCTCATGGGGCAGGCGCTAGAGCTTGCCGGGCGCGGCCTCTACACCACGACTCCCAACCCGCGCGTCGGCTGCGTTATCGTGAAAGACGGCGCCGTGGTGGGAACCGGCTGGCACGAAAAAGCGGGTCTTCCCCACGCGGAAGCACTGGCCCTGCGCGAGGCAGGTGGGCGGGCGCGCGGCGCGACGCTCTACGTCAACTTCGAACCTTGCAGCCACCACGGCCGCACGCCGCCCTGCGTGGACGCGATTGTCGCGGCCGGGATCAAACGCGTTGTAGCGGCGATGCAGGATCCCAATCCGAAAGTGGCGGGGCAGGGGTTCGCGAGGCTGCGCGATGCGGGGATCGCGGTCGAGCGGGGATTGAAGGAGGACGAGGCGCGCGAGCTCAACATCGGCTTTGTTGCTCGAATGTCGCGCGGCCGGCCGTGGGTGCGTATGAAAATCGCGGCGAGCCTGGACGGGCGCACTGCGCTCGCGAACGGCAAGAGCCAATGGATCACGGGAGAAGCCGCGCGTCAGGACGGGCATCGCTGGCGCGCGCGCGCCTGTGCGATCCTCACCGGCTTCGGCACCGTCAGGGACGACGACCCGCAGCTCAATGTGCGCGGCATCGACACGCCGCGCCAGCCGCTCAAGGTGGTGGTGGACTCGAAGCTTGAAACGCTGCCGACGGCACGCATTTTCAGGGACGGCAACGCTCTCGTGGTCGGCGCGGTGGACGACGCGAAGAAAGTTGCCGCGCTAAATGCGAAAGGCGCCGAGGTGGCGATCATTCCGAACGATGCCGGCAAGGTCGAGCTGTTCAAGCTGATGGAGGAGCTCGCGCGGAGGGAACTCAACGAGATCCACGTCGAGGCGGGAACGAAGCTGAACGGCTCGCTACTTCAAGCCGGCGTGGTTGATGAGCTGCTCGTCTATCTCGCGCCCAGCCTGATCGGCGGCTCGGGTCGCGGCATGTTCGACCTGCCCGAGCTCACTGACCTGTCGCAGTCCACGGCGCTCAGGATCCGCGAGGTCGAGCGGGTTGGTGCGGAAGTTCGCATTCTTGCGAGGACAGGCTAAGCGTGTTCTCCGGCATCATCGCAGAGGTCGGAAGGATCGCGAAGGCGGAAAAGCGAAAGGGTGGTTATCGCCTCGCCATCGACACCCGAGCACTCGGTCTCCACGATGTCGCGCTCGGCGACAGCATCGCCGTGAACGGCGTGTGCCTCACCGTGGTCAAACGTGGGAAAAGAAGCCTTGGCGTCGATGTTTCCCGCGAAACCGTCCGCTGCACCACGGGCCTGAACCGGCCGGCTGAGGTCAACCTCGAGAAGGCTCTGCACCTTTCAGACCGGCTCGGCGGACACCTCGTTGCAGGGCACATCGACGGCGTCGGCAAAGTAGTGCGCTTCGATCCGGCGGGAGAGAGCAGGCTGCTCCGCGTGCGAGCACCGGCCGGGATCGCGCGGTACATCGCGCGCAAGGGCTCGATCGCGGTGGACGGCGTGAGCCTCACGGTGAACGCCGCGAAGGGCACGGAGTTCGAGGTGAACTTGATTCCGCACACTCTTGCTGTGACCACGCTGGGCCATCTGCGGTCCGGCGACCGGGTCAATCTCGAGGTGGACCTGATCGCGCGCTACGCGGAACGCCTGCTCCGCCGCAAGTAGGCGGCCGGGACGACGTCCCCGGCCGAATCGAGCCCGATGATGTTTTCCCCGGCCGAAATCGAACAGCGCCGCGCGCTCGCGCCGCGTCCCGAGTTTCCCGAAGAGCTGCCGATCTCGGCCAAGCGCGAGGCGATCGCAAAGGCGATCGCCGAGAACCCGATCGTCATCGTCTGCGGCGAGACGGGATCGGGCAAGACGACGCAGTTGCCGAAGATCTGCCTCGATCTCGGCCGCGGTATTCACGGATTCATCGGCCACACGCAGCCGCGGCGCATCGCCGCGCGCGCCACCGCCGCGCGTATCGCGCAGGAGCTGAAGACGGAACTTGGCGGCGCCGTCGGCTACAAGATCCGCTTCACCGACAAAGTCGGCCCGCGCTCCTACATCAAGCTCATGACCGATGGCATCCTGCTCGCCGAAACGCAGGGTGACCGTGAGCTTCGGCAGTACGACACGCTGATCATCGACGAGGCGCATGAGCGCAGCCTGAACATTGATTTTCTTCTCGGCTATATCAAGCAGCTTCTGCCGCGCAGGCCGGACCTGAAGCTCATCATCACTTCGGCGACCATTGACGCCGAACGGTTCTCGAAGCATTTTGACGGCGCGCCGGTGATCGAGGTGTCCGGGCGGCTCTATCCCGTCGAGACCCGATATCGCCCTGCGGACGCCAAAGAGGACGACTACGACCTCGATCAGGCGATTGTCGATGCGGTGGACGAACTGGCACATCTTGGCCAGGGAGACGTGCTGGTGTTTTTGCCGGGCGAGCGCGAGATCCGCGAAGCCGCCGAGGCGCTGAGAAAGCATCATCCGCCTCATACGGAGATTCTGCCCTTGTTTGCGCGGCTCTCGGTTCAGGAGCAGGAGCGCGTTTTTATGGCACATACCGGGCGGCGCATCGTGCTCGCGACCAATGTCGCCGAGACCTCGCTTACGGTCCCCGGTGTCCGCTACGTGGTGGATACGGGCCTTGCGCGCATAAAACGCTACAGCTACCGCAACAAGGTCGAGCAATTGCGCGTGGAAAACATTTCGCAGGCGGCGGCGAAGCAGCGCGCCGGCCGCTGCGGCCGGGTCGCGAGCGGCGTCTGCGTGCGCCTTTACGGCGAAGACGAATTCAACCTGCGGCCTGCGTTTACCGATCCCGAGGTGCTGCGTTCGTCGCTCGCCAGCGTGATCCTGCGCATGAAAGGGCTGGGCCTTGGCGAGGTCGAGGAATTTCCCTTTATCGACCCCCCGGCGCCCAAGGCGATCCAGGACGGTTATGCGCTCCTCGCTGAGCTGGGTGCTGTCGACGAAGACAGAGGGCTGACCGAAATCGGCGGGCAGCTCGCAAGGCTGCCGGTGGATCCGCGCATCGGCCGAATGGTGCTTGCGGCGAAATCGGAAAACGCGCTGGGAGAAGTGCTCATCATGGCTGCGGCGTTGTCGGTGCGGGACCCGCGCGACCGGCCGAGCGAAAGTGCCGGCGCGGCCGACGAGGCGCAGAAGCGCTTCAACGACGAGAAGTCGGATTTTCTTGCCTGGCTCAAGCTGTGGAAATTCTTCGAAGAGGCGCTCGCGCACAAGAAATCGGGCCGAAAGCTGCACGAGGTCTGCCGCAATCACTTTGTTTCGTTTACCCGCATGCGCGAGTGGCGCGACATCCACGCGCAACTCAAGGAACTCGTTGCCGAACTGGGTTGGAAGATTTCGCAGACGCCTGCCACCTATCCGCAG
>JBGPLD010000241.1:0-3505 GCA_041486325.1 Gammaproteobacteria bacterium | reverse complement strand
GCCCATCGCGAGTGCTACGCGCTTGGCGGTGCCGAACAGATTGCCGAGCACCGGGATGGTGTGACCCTTGGGCTTCTCGAAAAGCAGCGCAGGGCCGCCTGCCTTCAGCACGCGGTCGCAAATTTCCGTCATCTCCAGCTTCGGATCGACCTCGGCGCGCACACGTTTCAACTCGCCCGCGCCCTCGAGCTGCGACAAGAAATCGCGCAGATCCCGGTACTTCACTGGTTCCCTAGACGACGGTTGCCGATGCGCCGCCATCCATGGGGATGATGGCGCCGGTGACGTAGCTCGCGCGGTCGGAGGCGAGGAACACGGCGACCGCCGCGACCTCCTCGGGCCGTGCGTAGCGGCCGAGCGGGATCTTCTGCTCGCCCTGGCGCCGCGCGTCTTCTTCGGAAATCCCAAGACGCCTCGCCTCGACGGCATGACCGGCCTTGGCGCGTTCGCTCAGCGTGATGCCGGGATTGATGGCGTTCACACGGATTCCCGAGCGCCCATAAGCGCTCGCAAGCCCCGCGGAGACCAGCATCAGCGCGGCATTCGCCGAGCCTCCCGGCAGGTGGCTCGGGTTCGCGACCTTTCCGCCTTGACCGACGATGTTGACGATGACCCCGCGCTTTCTCGCAACCATCCCCGGCAGCACCGCCTGCATCGCATGAACGTAAGTGAAGTACTTCGAATCCATCGCGCTGTGCCAGGCCTGCATGTCGAGCTCCTCCGGCGCATAGCGCTTCGCCGCGCCCGCGCAGTTGACAAGCACGTCGACCGGACCCAGGCGCCGCTCGACTTCGGTCACCAGCTCCGGCGCTGATTTCTGATCGACGAGATCCGCAACGACCATAACGATTTCCCGACCCTCGCCTTTCAGCGCACGTTCCGCGGCGGCAAGATTGTCGAGGCTGCGGGACGCAACGGCCACCCGTGCACTCTCAACGGCGAATGCTTCGGCACAGGCGAGCCCGATGCCCTTGCTGCCCCCGGTGATAAGCACGACCCGCCCCGCAAGATTCATATCCATGAATTTTCCGTCAACCCCTGATCGCTAAATCGGCGAAGATCCCGGCGAAAACCGCCGCGCCGACCCAGTTGTTGTGATTGAACGCCTTGAAACAGGCGTCGCGATCGCGGCCGCGGATGAGGCGATAGTGATACGCCATCAGGCTGGCCGCACCTGCCAGGCCCAGATAGAACGCCGCGCCCAGTCGATATTGCAGCCCGATTCCTGCAAGCACCACGAGCATCGCGCCATAGCTAAGCACGACGGCCTGAACATCGTGGCGGCCGAAAGTAATGGCAGCGGTCTTGATGCCGATCCTTATGTCGTCGTCGCGATCCACCATGGCGTATTCCGTATCGTAGGCGATCGCCCAAAAAATATTGGCGAGAAGCAACCACCAGGCCTGCGCCGGGAGTTCCCCGAGGAGCGCCGCGTAGGCCATCGGGATGCCAAAGCCGAAGGCTACGCCGAGGTAGGCCTGCGGGATCACGAAAAACCGCTTGGTAAGAGGATAAGTCGCCGCAAGCGCAAGCGCCAAGAATGACAACAGTATTGTGAGCCAATTAAGTACCAGCACCAGTGCAAATGCGAACAGTACGAGAACGCAGGCGAGCATGAGCGCCTCGCGGCGGCTCACCGCGCCGGTTGCGAGAGGCCGTCCACTGGTGCGTTTCACTTTTGAGTCGAAGCGCCAGTCCGCAAGGTCGTTTATGACGCAACCCGCGGAGCGCATTACGAGCGTGCCCAGCGCGAAGATCCAGACGATTCGCCAGTCCGGCCTGCCGTTCCCGGCGAGCCACAGGGCCCACAGCGTCGGCCACAGCAGGAGCAGCGTGCCGATTGGCTTGTCGAGCCGCATCAGGCGTTCATACAGCGTGAGCCTGGCGGTGAGAGCGGCGAGGTTCATGGGCACGCCATTCTAGCTTCACGGGGACGGATCGGCGGACTTCCCGCCCGAAGGTGCCGAGCGCGCAGAGTCCGCCTGAATCCGCGGCCCAGCCCCGCAGCTAGGCTTTGAGAAAATCGGCACGGCCGCCGAGCCATCGACCAAGATGCCGCTCCGCGACGTCCGAATGGTCGCGCAGGAGCAGTTCCGCCGCCTTGCGCGCCGGTTCGATCAGGTCCGCATCCTGGTTGAGGTCTGCAAAGCGCAGCAGCGGCGCGCCGCTCTGGCGCTCACCCAGATATTCGCCGGGACCGCGCAGCTTGAGGTCCTCCCGCGCGATGACGAACCCGTCCGCATTTTCAAAAATCACGCGCAGGCGCTTGCGGGCCGCTTCGCCCAGAGGATTCTGGTAGAGCAGTATGCACACCGACTCATCTGCCCCGCGACCCACGCGTCCGCGCAGCTGATGCAGCTGCGCGAGGCCGAAACGCTCTGCGTGCTCGATTACCATGAGCGAGGCGTTGGGGACGTCCATCCCCACTTCAATTACCGTCGTCGCCACCAGCAGCTGGATGCCGCCCGCGAGAAAGGCGGCCATCGTCTGTGCCTTCTCCGCCGGCTTCAAGCGCCCGTGAATCAAGCCCACCTTGAGCTCGGGAAATTCCTTGCCGAGCACCGCGTGAGTATCGAGCGCGGTTTGCAGCTGCAGCTGCTCCGACTCTTCGATGAGCGGGCATACCCAGTAGGCCTGGCGCCCGGCGCCGCAAGCTTCGCGGACGCGCCGCACGACCTCGGCGCGGCGTGAATCGGCGATGAGCTTGGTGACAACGGGCTTCCTCCCCGGCGGCAGCTCATCGATGAGCGATACGTCCAGATCGGCGTAGTAACTCATCGACAGCGTGCGTGGAATCGGCGTCGCGCTCATCATGAGCAGGTGCGGCTCCGCCCCCGGCGGACGGCGTGAATCGGCGCCTTTCATGCGCAGCGCGAGGCGCTGCGCCACGCCGAATCGCTGCTGCTCGTCGACGATTGCGAGGCCGAGCGCGCGAAACTGCACCTGCTTCTGGAACAGCGCATGGGTGCCGATCGCTATCGGCGTTTTTCCAGAAGCGATCGCCGCGAGCGCGGAGTCACGCTCCTTCCTCGGCTGGCTTCCGGTGAGCCACGCCACCTTGAGCCCGAGAGGAGCAAGCCATTCTCCAAATTTGCGGAAGTGCTGCTCGGCAAGAATTTCAGTCGGCGCCATGACCGCTGCCTGCAGGCCGTTTTCGACGGCACGCAAGGCAGCGAGCACCGCGATCACGGTCTTGCCGCTGCCGACGTCGCCCTGGAGCAGCCGGTGCATGGGATGCGGCTGCGCGAGATCGCTCTCGATCTCCCTCCACACCCGCTGCTGTGCGACGGTAAGCCGGAAAGGCAACTGTGCGACCAGCGCCGAGGTGTGGCGGCGCCCGATTTCGAACGGCTGCGCAAGAGACGGCGCAATGCGCGCCTTTCGCTCGCGGTAGTGCTTGCGCATCGAAAGCTGCTGCGCCAGCAGTTCGTCGAATTTCATGCGGCGCCACGCAGGCAGCGTGCGTCCGCTCAGGCCCGCCTGGTCGGCTCCGGGGGGAGGATGG
>JBGPLD010000240.1:0-3535 GCA_041486325.1 Gammaproteobacteria bacterium | reverse complement strand
GCCAGTTGACTTACAATAGGCGCGGCGGCTCCCCCATTGCAGCCCGGTGAACGTGGTCAGTTCCGGGAAGGAAGCAGCCCCACCGCTGGACTCTGCAAGTGCCGGGATCAGGCACGCCATCTTTTCCCTCGCAGGTGGACATGGATACAGAGCTGCTTACCGTCACTATCGTAAAGGCGCTGGTCGAGCTGGCGGGCTTCTTCCTGCTGGGTCAGGGCCTGCTCTACCTGCTCGCGGGCAAGAAGCGGGAGCGGAATCTTGCATACCAGATCCTGTGTGTGCTGACCGGTCCGGTCACCCGCCTCACTCGGCGTATCGCTCCCAAGGCCGTGTTGGACCGTCATATTCCGCTGGTGGCTTTCCTCATCCTGTTCTGGATCTGGGTGTTGCTGAGTTGGGCGAAAGGCCAGATTTGCAGCACGGTCGAAAACCGTTGTAAGTCTGATGCGGGCCCGACCGCAACGTCGGAGTTCGGCGTCGTGTCGTACTTGCGGGCGAGCGGCGCGGATTCGCCGAGCTAATATCCCTCCGCAGCCCGGGACGAATAGCAAGCCGTGGCCGATGTCCCGCAATTGCTGGCGGACGCGACCATCGAAGCTCTGCGGCGCCACGCGCCTTTCGATCGCATGGACGCTCGGTCGCTCGAGTTCCTGGCGGGAAAGGTCGTGCTCGCGTATTTCGCCAGGGGCAAGCAGATAACGACGCCCGAACACGGCGTCTCGCGCAGGCTCTACATTATCTAGCGCGGCCTGGTTCGAGGCGAGCATCGCGCACGGGCGGCACCCGGACCCGATGTGGTCGAATCTTCGAGCGGCGAGTGCTTCCCGCTCGCGGAAGTCACTGCGCCGGAGGAGGGGCGCAGGCTCAAGACGCTCGACGACTGGTGCGCGGCGTTCGGCGTGGACAATGCGCGCCGCCATGATGCGTTGGCCGATGCGATTGCGACGGGCTAGGTATTCCAGGTGTTGCAGCACCACGCGCTGCGCACTGGCCTGCGCAGCATCCGGGACCTGATCGCAGCTCGCGCGGGCAGGAATGGCTCGCCAGGCACCGCAACTGAGCAAGCAAGCCTCCCTGCAAAACGCACACTCGCTCGCTCGATCACACTGTCCCGAGCGTGGGCGAGTTTGCGTGGCTGACCAGAGCGTTTCCCTTTATAATTCGCGCTCCGTTTCGGCGCGCCGGATCCTGGCGCGCTCTGGAAGGCCAAGTAGCTCAGTTGGTAGAGCAGCGGACTGAAAATCCGTGTGTCGGCGGTTCAATTCCGTCCTTGGCCACCCGATTTTGCGCTTGGCGAAGCCGAGCGCAGAATCGGCCCGGTGGCGATGGTCACCATCGATTTCGCCGAGCGTAGCGAGGCAATATCGAAAAGGGAGATTGCTTGGTCGTCTACTATTGCATTGCGTAGTGCTGTTCAATTGACCGGCGGTCGCGACGCTCGGAGCAATGCGCCTCGGGCGCAACCGGACTTCGTCCGATATCAGGAAAATGTCACCAATCCAGGCACAACCCTTTGACGGGCGAGTTTTTGTTGAATATGCTGGCACTTCCGTTTCCCTCGAAGCAATGAATTGATTTGGGGGCCGGGCTCCCCAGTCAACAAGGAGGAAGAATCATGAAAAAATGCAACCAGGTGATTTCACGCGTCCTTATCGTCTGCATGCTCGGGGCCGGTTTTCCGCTTCCTGCGTCCGCAGAAATCGTGACAACGGAACAGATCAACGCGGCGACCGAACGTGAACGCATCGGGAGCTTTCTCGATCGCACTGAAGTTCGCGCACGGCTGCAGGCGCTTGGCGTGGATGCCGATGCGGCCCGGGCCCGCGTGGACGCGCTGACCGACAATGAGGCACGAGACCTCGCCGCGCGCATCGATCAACTGCCGGCCGGTAGATCCGACGTCTTGGGTGTCCTGCTCGTTATTTTCATTGTCCTGCTCATCACCGATATCCTGGGATTGACCAAGGTGTTCCCATTCACGAAGGCGATGCGCTGAGCCCCGTGTCCCGGCTCCCGAAAACCCCCGCTGCAGCGGGGGTTTTGCTTTTGGCTGTGCTGAACCTCGCGGGATGCGTGACCCCGCAGGTTGCAGCGCTGCTCGAGCGGTCCGATCCCTCGCTTCCGGAGCGGACCGAACTGGTTGCGGCGCCGTTTTTTCCGCAGGAGGCGTACCAGTGCGGCCCCGCAGCGCTCGCCGAGGTGCTGGTGCACGCGGGCGTGGATGCGTCGCCCGAAGCCCTGGTGAAACAGGTCTATCTTCCCGGGCGCGAAGGCTCATTGCAGGCCGAGATGCTCGCTACGGCGCGCCGTCACGGATTGGTGGCCTACCAGCTCGCGCCGCGTCTGGCGGATGTTCTGCGCGAAGTGGCGGCCGGAACCCCGGTCGTCGTCTTGCAAAATCTGGCGTTCGGCTTCGCGCCGCTCTGGCACTATGCCGTCGTCGTCGGATTCGACCTGCCTCGAGAGGAAATCGAATTGCGCTCCGGCACCACTTTCCGCCTGGCGATGACGCTCAGTAATTTCGAGCGCACTTGGGCGCGGAGCGAGTATTGGGCGATGGTGGCACTGCCGCCGCAACGGCTGCCTGTCACGGCCGCCGCGGATGCCTACGTCGCCGCGGTAGTTGCGCTCGAGAGAGTCGAAGCCGCGGCTGCGCGGCAAGCCTACGCTACTGCGCTCGGGAGATGGCCGGATCACTTGCTCGGGCAAATCGGGCTGGGAAATGCCGCGTACACCATGCGGGACCTCGCGGCGGCGGAGGCGGCGTATCGCCTCGCCACGCGCGATCACCCGCAGGCCGCGGATGCCTGGAACAATCTTGCCCAGGCACTATTCGAACTCAATCGCAGGAGCGAGGCGCTGAACGCTGCCGAACGCGCCGTGGCGTTGGGCGGACCGCGGCTGGCGAAATACGAGGCCACGCTGAAAGCCATCTCCGAGTCGCGCTGATCTGTGCTTCAGGCATCGGGCTCTCCGGGCCCGGCAGGACTGTCGGGCAGATGCGTCCGGCCGGGGCAGGTCAGTCAATTTTCGCGCCGGATACCTGTATGACTCTGGCCCACTTTTCCGTCTCCTCGCGAATGTAACGCGCAAATTCCTCCGGCCCGCCGCCGAGTAAATCGATGCCTTGAGCCGAAAGCTGCGCCTTTACGTCGGCTGACCCTAACGCCTGGCCGACCGCTGCCGCAAGCCGGCTGATAATGTCACGCGCAGTCCCGCTCGGCGCGAGCAGCCCGAACCACACGGCTGTGTCGAATCCGCTAAGCCCGGATTCGGAAATCGTCGGAATATCCGGCGCGACCCCGGCGCGCCGAACGCCCGTTGACGCCAGCGCCTTCAGGGTTCCGGCCTGGATGTGCGGCAGCACCGTCGAGGCGGGGGAGAACATCACCTGGACACGACCGGCAAGCAGATCGGTGACCGCCTGGGAACTTCCCTTATAGGGAACATGCACGAGCTTCACGCCTGCCATGGAATTGAACAGCTCGCCCGAGAGATGCGGCGAGGTGCCGTTGCCGGAAGATCCGTACAGGAT
>JBGPLD010000239.1:0-3542 GCA_041486325.1 Gammaproteobacteria bacterium | reverse complement strand
CCCGACAAGGCGCGTGAATTCCACGACGAAACGCTGCCGCAGCATGGCGCCAAGCTCGCGCACTTCTGCTCGATGTGTGGCCCGCATTTCTGCTCGATGAAGATCACCCAGGATGTGCGCGAATACGCCGAGAAGCACGGACTCTCCGGCGAAGACGCTCTGAAAAAGGGCATGGAACAGAAAGCAATGGAGTTCGTGAAAAAAGGCGCAGAGATCTACACCAAGGCCTGAGCCTTTCCGCTAAACTCGGGGCGGCAAAAATTGCCGCCCTTTCTTTTTTTGGGAGTCGGCGTGGATCTGGTTCTGCTCGCGAAAGCGCTCGTTCTCGGTGTCATCGAGGGTCTGACGGAGTTCTTGCCGATCTCCTCTACCGGCCACCTGATCCTCGCCGGTGATCTGCTCGGCTTCGACGGCGAGAAGGCCAGGGTGTTCGAGATCGTGATCCAGACCGGAGCGATGTTCGCGATCGTCTGGGAATACCGCGGCAAGTTTTGCCGCGTGCTGGCGGGGCTTGCCTCGGACCGCGCCGCGCAGTGCTTTGTACTCAATTTGATCGTCGCCTTCATCCCTGCCGCGGTGCTCGGACTCGCGTTCGGGAAGCTGATCAAGGCGCACCTGTTCCATGCCGTCCCTGTCGCGCTCGCCTTCATCGTCGGCGCGTTCGTGATTCTGTGGGCCGAGCGGCGCGATCGCACTCCTCGAGTGCTCGAAGTTGATGCAATGACGTGGATCGATGCACTGAAAGTCGGCATCGCGCAGGCGTTTGCACTTATTCCCGGCACCTCGCGCTCGGGAGCGACCATTATCGGCGGGATGTTGTTCGGTCTTTCGCGCAAGGCGGCGACGGAATTCTCGTTTTTTCTCGCGGTGCCGACGCTGATCGCCGCAGGGGGTTACGATTTCTGGAAAAACCGCGCGCTCTTTGATTTGGGCGACATCGGCATGTTTGCGGTCGGCTCGATCACTGCGTTCGTGTCGGCGTTTCTTTGCGTGCGCTGGCTGTTGCGTTATATCGCGAGCCACGACTTCAGGCCTTTCGCCTGGTACCGGATCGTATTCGGCGCCGTAGTGCTCGTTACTGCATACACGGGGCTGGTGAATTGGTCGGGAGCCTAGAACGCAGCAACTCCGCCGTCGGAGCGCGGGTCCGAGCCCCCTTCGAGCGTGCCATCCGGATGCCGCACGATGGCGCCCGCATGGCCGACAATTTCGTCGTAGTCCGCCACCACCTCGACCTCGTGCCCCATTCGTGTCAAGGACTCGATCACCTCGGGCATAAAGCGCGCTTCGAGCTTGAGAGTGTCGGTAGTCTGTCCCCAGGTGCGTCCGAGCAGCCAGCGTGGTGCGCTGATCGCCGCCCGCGGATTCATCCTGAATACCACGCAGCGGGTGAACACCGCGCTCTGCGTCTGCGGCTGGCCGTCGCCGCCCATGTTGCCGTACACCATGGTGCGCCCGTCGCCGAGGAGCGCGAGTGCGGGATTGAGCGTATGGAACGGCTTGCGCTTCGGGCGCAGCGCGTTCAGGGATTTGTCGTCGAGCGAGAAGCTGCAGCCGCGGTTCTGCCAGTTGATGCCTGAATCCTTCAGCACCACGCCGCTGCCGTACTCGTGATAGAGGCTTTGAATGAAGCTGACCGCACGGCCCGCGCCGTCGATCACGCCCATCCACACAGTGTCACCGGGTCCTTTGCCCGCGTCCCAGGGCGCGGCGCGCCTGCGATCGATTTTCGCCGCCAGTTCGCGCACCCGTGCCGGCTCGAGAAAGCTTTGCGGGTCTACGCTCATATAGGCCGGATCGGTGATGTAGCGGTCGCGGACGCCGAACGCTTGTTTCGCCGCTTCAACGCACAAATGCACGTAGTCGGCGCTTTGTGGATCGATCTTGCCGATTTCGAGCGTATCGAGGATGCCGAGAATCAGAAGCGACACCACGCCTTGTGTCGGCGGGGTCATGTTATGCAGAGTGCCAAGCGAATGCTTCAACGCGAGCGGCGTGCGCCACTGGGCGCGATGCTCGCGCAGATCATCCGCAGTGAGCGGGCTGCCCACCGCAGCGAGGTCGCGCGCGATGGACTGCGCCAGTTCCCCCCGATAGAAATCGTCAAGCCCGACCGTTGAGAGCCGTGTCAGGGTCGCGGCCATGCGCTTTTGCACGAAGACGCTGCCGGTCGCCGGCGACGCGCCGTTTACGAGAAATGTTTCGTCGAAACCCGGCTGGCCCTTCAGGCCGTCGAGCTTGCTCGCGGTCGTGACCGTCTGGCTGCGCGTGACGGCGATGCCGTGCTCCGCGTATTGGATGGCGTCGGCCAACAACCGCGAAAGCGGCATGCGGCCGCCGAGTTCCTCGCTGCTGAATTCAAGTGCGAGATTCCATCCCGAAACAGTGCCCGCGACCGTGTTGGCGGCGGCGCCGCCTCGGAAGGGAATTGCTTTCAGCCTGCGTTCGCGGTAGAAATCGATCGAGGCGCGCGCGGCCGCCGCGCCGCAGGCGTCGATCGCACGCGGCGCCTTGCCGGGGATGTGAATCAGCCAAAACGCGTCCCCGCCGATCGAATTCATGTGCGGATAGGCGACGGTGACGGCTGCGGCGGCCGCCACCATGGCCTCGATGGCATTGCCGCCCTCGCGCAACACCGCAAGCGCTGATTGTGCCGCAAGAGAGTGCGGTGCGACCGCCACGCCGCGCGTGCCGTGAATAGAATTCAACATCGTTCCAGGCGCTCCTGCTTATTTTAGGATTCTGCCTGAGAACGCTTCTGGTGCAGAGCGCTTAGTGCTTTAGTAAAGAGCCCGGGTGCGATCAACAGCGCGAGCGCGATCGCGAGCGCACCCACGATCCAGCGCGCGCGTGTGCGCGCCCGGCTGCGTACCTCGCGCATCACGAACTCCTCGCCGCGGCGCATCTCGTTGTAGGACTTCAGGAACGAGGAGATGCGGCGCAACTCGTGGTCGTCGAGCGGTTTGCCTTCAAAGCGGCTGCGCGCTTCGAATTCGTTCAGACGCTCGGCATCGCGTCGATAGCGCTCGGCGTGGGAGCTCGCGTCCTGATACAGCTCCGCCTCGCGCTCATCCAGGTACAGGCTGCGAAGGGCCGGCACGGCTAGCTCGGCCGCGTCGAGCAGCGGCTGATCCACCCTGGGCGCGACGATGAGCCAAGTTGCCGAAACAAGCATCACCAAGGTCGCGCTCCAGCGCAATGCGGCGAGCATTCGCCGCGCCGCCTGCGTCTTGGACGCGCCGCGCGCAAATGGATAGAGCACGCCGGCCGCTGCCAGCGAGAGCCCGAATGCGCATACCATGGCGGCGCCGGTGGGAAGGTTCCAGGCATAGGACGAAGCGAGGCCGACGATGCTTGCGGCGGCGCCAGCGATCCAAGCGATCACCAGTTGCTGGAACAGGCGCTCTGCGTAGAGTACGCCGATGGTTGCCGGGATGATGAGGAAGGAGAACACGAGCAGCACGCCGGCGAGCGCCACGGAGCTCGTCACCACCACGCCGAAGCTCGCATAGAACACGAATTCCCAGCGCCAGTCGAGTTCT
>JBGPLD010000238.1:0-3555 GCA_041486325.1 Gammaproteobacteria bacterium | reverse complement strand
CGCCGAACACCACCGAGTGGATCGCGCCGATCCGGGCGCAGGCGAGTATGGCAAAGACCGCCTCGGGAATCATGGGCATGTAAATGATCACGCGCTCGCCCCTGCCGGCGCCGAGCGAGCGCATCATCGCCGCTACGCGCTGCACCTCAGCGTGAAGCTCGCGGTAGGTGAAATTTTTTTCTTCGCCGGTCTCGGTGGAGATGTAGACAAGCGCCTTCTGATCGCCGCGCGCCGCGAGATGGCGGTCTAGAGCGTTGTAGCAGAGGTTGGTCTCTCCGCCCACGAACCACTTCGCGAACGGAGGCCGGGTGTAATCGAGCACCTTTGCAAAGGGCTTGTTCCAGTGAACGAGCTCGGCCTGCTCGGCCCAGAATCCTTCCCGGTCCTCGATTGAACGGCGATGGAATTCCCGGTATGTGGTCATGATCTGCCGCGCCTCCCGAATATTTCGTCCGCTATTCCCGCCTGCCCTTGAGCGCCTGCCCGATCTTGTCCGCCGGAAGGTCGACTTTCAGGTGCTTGCACACCGACTGCAGGAACGGCAGCAGGCGCCGCAGCAGTTCGCTGGCGGAGTCGCCGAGGCGCTCCGAATCCACGGCTTCAATCACCTGCACCGCGCGCTCGATGTCGCTTGGCAGCGTGTGCGATTTGACCAGGCTGATTTCGCCCTTGCCGATGACTTGCGGCGTGCCGCGGCTTGCGGCCGGCTGCAGGCGCTGCAGCGCCAGTTTCATCAGTTCCTCGATCGAGGCCGCCGGGTCCGCATCGATCCCCGCGAGACCGGTGCTGGAGCGGATCCTGAGCACGTGTTCGTGATAGGTGACCTGCGATTTCTCAAGCTGATCCTGCAACCTGCGCGCAAATGCCAGCGCCTGCTGCGACGAGCTTCCCGCGGAAATCACCGTGAAGCTCGCCTCCCCGGTGCGCCCCATGGAATCCTCCGCCCGCAGCATGCCGAGGACAAGCTTGGCAATCCGCGCCAGAAGCTGGTCGGCCACGCTCTTTCCGACCTTCCGGGAGATTTCATCGTAACTGTCGATGCGAAGGACCATGACCGACAGCGGCCCGCCGTGCCTGCGCGCGTGTGAATGGTGCTTGCGCCCCTCGGCGAGCAGGTACTGCGGCGTATACGTGGCGGTCAGCGGGTCGCGCGTGACAGGCTGCTCCACGGGCTGGCGGTTCACCGCAAGCTCATGCTTCGCTTCCACCAGATGCAGAAGATTGTCGATTCGCGAAAGGATCTCGGTCCCGTCGGTGGTTTTTGCGATGAAGTCGTTCGCTCCCGCCTCGCGGGCCCGCTTCTTTGTCGAGTCGTCCTCGTCTCCCGAGATCACGATCACCGGAATACCGCGGATGCGCTCATCCTCGGACTTGCGGATGCGTTCCAGAAGGGCGAAGCCGTCCATCCCCGGCATCTGGAGATCGGAAAATACCACGACAATCGACGGATCGCTGATGATCGCCTGCCAGCCGAGCGCGCCGTTTGCCTCCTCCCGAACGTCGAAGGTCGACCGGATGAGACTCGAGATGGTCGTACGGACGATTTTGGAATCGTCCACGATCAGGACGCGCTGCTTGGGAATCTCCAATTGCGCCGCCATCTCTCATGTTGCCATGTCGACGACGATACGCCCTTTTGCCGCAGCCTTCATCAATCCGCCGAAGGTCTGCGGAAGTTCCTCGAACGGGACCGTGCGGGCGATTTCCTTCAAATGCGCGGGGCGCATGTCCGTTGCAAGTCGCTTCCAGATTTCCTGCCGCAGCGGCATGGGCGTTGAGCCGGAGTCGATGCCGAGCAGGCACGCGCCGCGCAGGATGAACGGCGCCACGGTGGTATTCAGATTCATGCTCGCCGCAAGTCCGATCGAGGCGATGGCGCCGCCGTGCAGCATGGTGCTCGCCATCCAGGCAAGCACCTCGCCTCCGAGATTGTCCACGGCTCCCGCCCAGGTGGCATCGCCCAGGGGCTTGATCTTCGCAAGATCAAGACTTTTTCTCGGGATCACCTTTTTCGCGCCGATTCGCTCGAGGTAATCGGCCTCGGATTCCTTTCCGGTCAGCGCCACCACCTCGTAGCCCAGGCGCGAAAGAATATCGATGGCGATGGAGCCGACGCCTCCGGTCGCGCCGCTCACGATCACCGGACCGTTGCCGGGCTTCAGTCCGTTTGTTTCCATGCGCACGACCGCAAGCCCGGCCGTGTATCCGGCCGTGCCGAGCGCCATCGCCTCGAACAGGTTCAGGCCCCTGGGCATGGGCACCACCCAGTCCGCCGGGACCCGCGCGTATTCGGCGTAGCCGCCGTCGTGGGATACGCCCAAGTCGTAACTCGTGCATATGACCGCGTCCCCTTTCCTGAAGCGGGCGTCTCCCGACTCGACCACGGTGCCGGACAAGTCGATCCCGCCGACGCAAGGAAAGCGCCGGATGATCCTGCCCGCGCCGGTTGCGGCGAGCGCGTCCTTGTAGTTCACGCTCGAATACGCCACGCGGACGACGACCTCTCCCTTGTCGAGGTCCTCGAGGGTCAGTTCCTCGAAGCGCGCAACGACCTTCTTCTCCACCTCGTGGATGCGGTAGGCCTTGAACTTGTCCATGCTTGCCTTCCAGAGAATTCCGGCCGCTCTCCGGTGCTGACCACGAACCGGCCGGCCATGCGCGGTATTTCGGCCTTTCGGCGGAATTATACCGGCCCCGCGGGGTGCGCCGCCCGCTGATCGGAAGGTCCGCGCCGGCTCTCGGCCAGATACTCGCTCGATTGCATCTCGACAAGGCGGCTCGCGGTGCGGTTGAACTCGAATACCATGGCGCGAAGCCCTGAATCGTGCGGATCCTCCTCGATCCCGAGCAAATTCTCCGGCACGGCATCCGCCGATACGATCAGCTTGACGCGGTTGTCGTAGAAGACATCCACCAGCAGCGTGAAGCGGCGTGCTTCCTCGGCGAGCGCAAGCCCCATGCGCGGCACGTCCGAGACGATCACGGTGTGAAAGCGCCGGGCGAGATCGAGGTAATCGTGCTGCGACCGCCCCCAGCCGCAGATAATCTTGAAATCGAACCAGACCGCGCCGCCGGCGCGGTGGCGATAGGGAATCACCCGCCCTTCGACATCGAGCTCGTGAAACTCTTCCTCCACCTCGGCGATTCTCCTGAACGCCTCCATCAGGGCGCGCTCCGAAACCGCCCCGAGCGGCGCGTGGTAGGTCCTGACGCCTGCCAGCATGCGCTGGCGGTAATCCACGCCGCCGTCCACGTGCAACACGTCCATTCGCTTCTCGAGAAGCGCGATCGTCGGCGCGAATTTTTCGCGCTTCAATCCGTCCCTGTAGAGCTGGGCGGGCTGATAGTTGGAGGTCATGCAGTACACCACGCCGAGATCCATGGTCTGCGCAAGCAGCCGTCCGATGATCATGGCGTCGGCGATGTCGTTGACGTGCATCTCGTCGAAGCAGATCAGCCGATAGCGCTTCGCGATGCGCCCGGCGAGCGCGCCGAGCGGGTCTTCGCGGCCCTTCAGCTCTTCCAGCTCGCGGTGCACGTCGCGCATGAAGTGGT
>JBGPLD010000237.1:0-3563 GCA_041486325.1 Gammaproteobacteria bacterium | reverse complement strand
GTGATGAAGCGCAGCACCCCCAGGTCTCCGACCGCGGGTGTATTGCGCTCGATTTCGCCAAGTAGCGTCATATGTGTTTCTTTCCGATTTGGGGGATATACAAGGGGGCATCGCCCCCTTGTTCCATAAGGTTCAGAAGTAACCCTCCTTCTTGCGGCGCTCCATGGACGCGTCGGAGGTCTGGTCGTCCATGCGCGTCGCACCGCGCTCGGTGACGGTGGTCAATACGGTCTCGGCGATGATCTCCGCCGGCGTTGCGGCCGTGGATTCGACGGGGCAGGTGCAGCTGATGTCGCCTACGGTGCGAAAGCGCACCGACATTTCTTCGACGGTCTCGCCCTTGCGCGGCGGGGTGATCCCGGTCACCGGAACGAGCAGGCCGTTCCTCTTCACCACCGGCCGGCGGTGCGAATAGTAGATTGACGGCACGGCGAGCCGCTCGCGCTCGATGTACCGCCATACGTCGAGCTCGGTCCAGTTGCTGATCGGGAACACGCGCATGTGCTCGCCCTTGTGCACACGCGTGTTATAGAGACTCCAGAGCTCAGGGCGCTGGTTTTTCGGGTCCCACTGGCCGAACTCGTCGCGGAACGAGAAGACGCGCTCCTTTGCGCGCGCCTTTTCCTCGTCGCGACGCGCGCCGCCGATCGCGGCGTCGAATCCGAACTCCGCGATCGCTTCCAGCAGTGTCACCGACTGCGCGGCGTTTCTGCTCTCGTCGGCGCGACGCAGCTTTACTGTTCCGCGGCGCATCGACTCCTCGACCGAGCGCACGATGAGCCGCTCGCCAAGTTCGGCCGCACGCGCGTCCCGAAAGGCGATCACCTCGGGAAAATTGTGCCCGGTATCGATGTGCAGGAGCGGGAACGGAAACTTCGCCGGGCGGAAAGCTTTTTCCGCCAGGCGCAACAGCACGAGCGAATCCTTGCCGCCGGAGAAGAACAGCACCGGGTTGGCGCATTCGCCGGATACCTCGCGTAGAATGAAAATCGCTTCCGACTCGAGCCAGTCGAGATGGCTTCGAGCCGGCAACGCGCGGCGATCCGGGCGCGGCTTTTCCAGGACCGCGCTCATGCCGCCGCCGCCGTCTCCGGCTTGGTCCGCACGAGCCGCCCGTCGGGTGCCACGTGCAGCCCGCACTCGCGCGCTTCCCGGATCTCCCACCACCAGCGCCCGGCGCGCACGTCTTCGCCCGCGACGGTCGGGCGAGTGCAGGGCGCGCAGCCGATGGAACGGTAGCCCTGGTCGTGGAGCGCGTTGTACGGGACGTCGAAGGCGCTGATGTAAGCCCAGACCTCATCCTCGCTCCACTCGGCAAGGGGATTGAACTTCACCATGCCGCGCGCCGCATCGTATTCCTGCACCTTGAGCTCGGAGCGTGTGAGCGCCTGCTCACGGCGCTGGCCAGTGATCCAGGCTTCCTTGCCTTCGAGCGCGCGAATGAGCGGCTCGACCTTGCGGATGTGGCAGCAGCGCTTGCGCAGTTCCGTACTTTCGTAGAAAGCGTCGCGGCCGAATTTCACCACGTACTCGGCGACAGCCTCAGGGTCGGGACGGAACACGCGCACGTCGTAGCCGTAGCGCGCGCGGATCGCCGCGATCACGTTGAGCGTATCGGCGTGCAGCCTTTCCGTATCGAGAGTGAAGATCTCGATGCCGAGCTTGTGCCGCAGGATGGCATCGGTAATCACCAGGTCCTCGGCGGACAGGCTCGACGCGAGGGCAGAAGGCGCGTGCTCAAGCGCAACGCGCACGAGCAGTCGCTCGAGTTCGGCGGTTTTGTGTTTCAGCGTTTCGGTCATGCCTTGCCCGCGGCCAGGCGGCGGCGGAAAAGCGGCACGGGCCGCAGCACTGACGTCTGGTAGCTGTCGCTGAAGGTGTCGAACGCGGAAAGCGCTTGCTGCGCATCCTGGTCCTCGCGCAGCGCGAAGGCGTCGAAACCGCACTGCTCCATGAAGAAGAGATGATCGTGCAGGACGTCGCCGATCGCGCGCAGCTCGCCTTTGAAGCCGTAGCGCTCGCGCAAAAGACGCGCGATCGAGTAGCCGCGGCCGTCGCCGAACTTGGAGAAGTTCACCGCGATAAGCGGGAAACGTTGCACGTCACCGGCTATTGCTTCCGGCCCCTCGCTGGCATCGAGCCATACTCCGAGCTGGCCGGGGTAGGCAAGAAAATTCTCGCGGCGCGCAAGCCACAGCGCGAGCGGAACGATGACATCACCCTGCTTCGGGACCTCGGGCAATTCGCCCTTAGCTCCGCGCTCAAGCAGTCGCCAGTTGTCCGCGACGATGCGCCGCTCTTTGATCAGCGTTGCCATATACGGATTCCTTAAAGGGTTCGACGCCGATGCGGTGCACGACGTCGATGAAGCGCTCGGCGTCGCTGTCGCGGCGCGCGAGGTAGCACTCGATCAGCTTTTCGATCACGTCGGGGACTTCGGCACGCGCGAACGACGGACCGATGACCTTGCCGAGGGAAGCTCCCAGCGAGGGCCGGATTGAGCCCGTCCGGGTTTCTCCTTGATTCCCGCCGACCTCGATCTGGTACCACTCCTCGCCGCTCTTGTCGACGCCGAGAATGCCGATGTGGCCGACGTGGTGGTGGCCGCAGGCGTTCATGCAGCCGGAGATGTTGAGGTCGATCTCGCCGATGTCGTGCAGGTAATCGAGGTCGTCGAAACGCTGCTGGATGGCTTCGGCGACCGGGATTGACTTGGCATTGGCGAGCGAGCAGAAGTCCCCGCCCGGGCAGCAAATGATGTTGGTAAGGAGGCCGATGTTGGGCGTGGCGAATCCCAGCGCCCTAACCTCTTGCCACAGCGAGTGCAGGTCGGAGAGCTGCACGTCGGCAAAGATCAGGTTCTGCTCGTGCGATACGCGCAGCTCGCCGAAAGAATAGCGGTCGGCGAGTTCGGCGATGCTGTCCATCTGCTCGGCGGTGACGTCCCCCGGCGGCACGCCGGTCTTCTTGAGCGAGAGCGTCACCGCAGCGTAACCCGCTTTCTTGTGCGGATGGACGTTGCGCTTGTGCCAATTCGCAAACGCACGGTCTGCGGCGAGCGCGGCTTCGAATCCGGCATCGGTGGCCGGCAGCCGGAGGTAATTCGAGCGCGTAAACCGGCTTTCGATGCGGGCGATCTCCTCGGGAACGAGCGTCGCGGGGCCATCCTTCAGGTGCGCCCACTCGGCATCGACTTCCTCGCGGAATTTCTCGAGGCCACGTTCCTTCACCAGGATCTTGATGCGCGCCTTGTGGATATTGTCGCGCCGCCCGTAGCGGTTGTAGACCCGCAGGATGGCTTCGACATACGTAAGCAGGTGCCGCCAGGGAAGAAATTCGCGGATGACAAATCCGATCGCCGGCGTGCGCCCCAGACCTCCGCCGACCAGAATGCGGAACCCGACCTTGCCCTTCTCGTCCTTGACCGCGTGCAAGCCGATGTCGTGCACCGCGACCGCGGCGCGGTCGGCCTCGGCGCCGTTCACCGCGAACTTGAACTTGCGCGGGAGATACGAGAACTCGGGATGGAACGTGGACCATTGGCGGATGACTTCGCACCAGAC
>JBGPLD010000236.1:0-3595 GCA_041486325.1 Gammaproteobacteria bacterium | reverse complement strand
CGCGCGTCGCGGCAGCAGTTTTCCGGTTTCCTCATCGACCGGATCCTGAAAGGTGAGCTGTGCGGTCGTTTGCAACCCACCCAGCGTGCCTTGGTAGCCGAGTTCGGTTCCCCTGATTCTCGCCTGGCTTAGATTCTGTACCGTGTTAGTGTCCGGATCAAAGACAATGAGATCGGTAATATTATTGTCGAAATAGGTGGCGCTAAAACGATTGTCTCCGATTTGATAATTCAGGCCGGCCTCCGAGCTGTGAGATTGTTCCGGACGAAGGTTTGGATTGCCGGAAAAGAAGGGGTCGCTGAAATAGAGATCGTTAAAAGTCGGGGCTTTGAATGCTGTAGCGGCGCCGGCGCGAAGCCGCAAATCGGAAGTCAGGCGATAGGCGTAGCCCAGCGCCCCGGTCACATGATCTCCGAACTGACTGTTGCTGTCTTCGCGAATGTTGGCTTGCCACCCATGCTTCTCGTACTCACCTACGTACCCGGCAAACGCAGACTCTATTGAGCGACTCGTTTTTGTATAAATCGTGTCGCTCGTGACGTACTGTGCGAGGTATTCGACTCCCGCAATGGCGGTTCCAGGACCCCATTTAACGTTGTTCTGCCAGGTGAACTGCGGCTGCCTGGTCCGAAAAAAACCGGGCAAAGCGCCGGTAGTCGCCAGATCGTCCGTGCTTTCTCCGGCTCTCACAAGACTTTGCCAGATGCTGGTGATTTGATTGGAGCTGTAGAGAGAGTACGCAGAAAGCGTCTGATGATTCACGGCGTCGGTCGTGGGATCGTTATCGAAATGCGTGTGGCCGTCGCTTTGAAATACCGTGAGCCCGAATTCGTTTCTTTCGTCGAGATGGTGAGCGATCTTTCCCGAAACATTTTCGTTTCGGTAGCCATCATTGTCGGGATTGTGTCCAAAAGCGGCGGGCTTCGTCGCGTCAAAGCCTCTGCTCTCGAAATAGCCGAGATTCAAGCTGAAGTCCGTATTGTTGATGGTGCGATTGACGCCGCCGCTCAGGCTGCGCGTGTTGTACGTACCCAGACCGGCGTTGATGTATGTCGTGGGCGCATATTTGCCGCTCTTGGTGAAGATCTGTATGACCCCGCCGATCGCGTCGGAGCCGTACAAGCTGCTCAATTGGCCGGGGACAACTTCGATTCGCTCGATCTGATTGAGCGGAATATTTTCAAGCGCCGTCGCACCTGTGGTAGCTGAATTGACTCTCATGCCATCTATCAGGACCAGCGTCTGATTGCTGTTCGCCCCGCGCATGATGACGCCGCTGACTTGCCCGAACCCGCCGGTGCTTGTAATTTCGACTCCGCCCAGGGCTTGTAATACCTCGATGGTAGTTTGCTGTCCGCCACGGGCAATATCCTCGGCTGTTATGACCCTGGTTGGCTGGAGGGTTTCAGAACGGGCCTGGGGCAAGCGAGTGGCGGTGACTACGACGGCATCCGGCTCTTCCGCCAGGCATGGAAAGGCCACGGAGCAGCCCAACGAAAAAAGAACGGCGACGATGAAGCGTTGAATGAATCGATTCATGGATTTCCCCTTGGCCGGCGTCCCGCAGGCCAATGTCGAATTGCGAGAGGAAACGCCAAGGACGACCGGATTGGCTTAACTCCGCTCCCCGCGGCATTTCCCACCATCGTCCGGGGCCGGTCTCCGGGCTTGTGGGATCGGGCGTATCGCCTTCCCGTGAGCTAGCGCTCACAGTGGCAGTGCCGTCGCCTGATGCTGAAGCAACAGGAATCGGCCGCTGATTGATACGCCCGCGCGCACTTACCGTTGCGGGGGCAGCAGAGGCTTTGGCCGTTGCCGGCCGCACCTCTTTCCCGTTTCACCCCGGCGCGAGGAACACGCCGGGACACCTCGAACGAGCGCGTTGATTGTACAACAAAGGTACTCGGGCTCCGCGATTCCGCGCGAGCGGGAATCTACTTTGACTATGATTCCTTACACCTTGACTTAACAGGATTTTTCAAACTATAGTGTGTCGATGGACACCGAATTGGCCGCGCTCGAGGAAAAAATTCGCCAAGCCGTGCAGATGTGCCAGCGGCTGCGGGAAGAAAACCGCGGCCTGCGCCAGCAGCTGACGGCCATGCTGTCCGACAAGAAAAATCTATCCGAAAAGATCGACGGCGCCCGCAACCGTCTCGAGAATCTGCTCAAGCAGATTCCCGATTAGATCCCGTTCCGATGAGTCCGAAGCCGAAGACCCTCGATGTCATCATCATGGGCCGGTCCTACAAGGTCGCGTGCTCCGACAGCGAGCGCGAAGCATTGCTGTCGGCCGTGGCGTATCTTGACAGGAAGATGGGCGAGATCCAGGACGCCGGCAAGGTTTCCAGCACCGAGCGCATCGCGGTGATGGCCGCGCTCAACATCACGCACGAACTGCTCACTTCGAAGAACTCGGCGAGCGGTTTTGACATCGAGGGTCTGAAGCGTAGAATGGCTGCGATGGAGACGACGCTCGATCAGGCTCTCGCTGCACAGGAACGACAGCTCTGAGCCAGAGTTCCTCGACGTCGTCTGAGAAATTGCTCCCTGTGATGTGCGTCAAGGCCCGGGAAATTCTTGAACCAACAGCGTGAATTTGGTTGCGGACTCTAGCGTCACTGTTGTGCGCGTCCCTAGTCGGATGTACCTGATGTGACCGGGAAGCGACCACCTTGAACCGAGAGGTTCGGGAATCGGGTCTAGCGGCATCGGCGGGGGGCACCTTCCAAATGAAAACGCAGGCAAGAGCCTGCGTTTTCATTTGGAGAATGGTTAACCGGGAACAACGAACCGGTAAATCCGGCCCCTGCCATTCCGCGTGCCGAGGCGATTTCGCCACTTACGATTCACTCTTCGCCGATTGACCAATGCAGTACTGGCTGATGAAATCCGAACCTGAAGAGCTGAGCGTCGACGATCTCGCTGCGGCGCCGGCCCGCACCACACCGTGGTTCGGCGTGCGCAACTACCAGTCGCGCAATTTCATGCGCGACCGGATGCGCGTCGGCGACCCGGTGTTTTTCTACCACTCCAGCTGCCCCGAGCCCGGTATCGCGGGCATAGCCGAGGTCTGCTCGGCGGCGTATCCCGATGCCAGCCAGTTCGACCGCAAGAGCGCATATTTCGATCCGAAGACGAGCCGCGACGCCCCGCGCTGGTTCAATGTCGACGTCAAGCTGGTCAGGAAAACGCGCCTTGTGAGTCTCGCCGAACTGCGCCGGCACCGCGAGCTCGCCGCAATGACGGTGCTCGCGCGCGGCAATCGGCTGTCGATCACGCCGGTGCAACCGGATGAATGGAATTTCATCACCCGGCGCCTGATGAATCCGTGATCCTCGTACTCGACGCCGGAGCATGGGCATGCTGCAGAACGACACGCTGATCCGCGCGCTGCTCAGGCAGCCCACGCCCTACACGCCGGTGTGGCTGATGCGCCAGGCCGGCCGCTATCTTCCCGAGTACAACGCGACGCGCCGAGCCGCGGGAAGCTTTCTCGCGCTCGCCCGCTCGCCGGCGCTGGCAACTGAAGTCACGCTGCAACCCCTGGAACGCTTCGAACTGGATGCGGCGATTCTCTTTTCCGACATTCTGG
>JBGPLD010000235.1:0-3596 GCA_041486325.1 Gammaproteobacteria bacterium | reverse complement strand
CCCGCGAGCACCAGCTCGGATCGCCCCGCGAGGATGTTGTTGATGCCGGAGTCGAGCGCCTGCAGTCCCGAAGCGCAGTTGCGCATCACGGTCCAGGCCGGGACCTTCTCGCCGCATCCCATGCGCAGCGCGGCGACGCGGCCGATGTTGACTTCGTCCACCGACGGCGCCGCGCAGCCGAGGATGACCTCGTCGAGCGCCTCCGGCGCGAACCGCTGGCGAATAAGCAGCGCCTTGCCCGCCGCGGTGGCGAGATCGCTCGCCGCGAACGGGCCGGGCCGGTTGCGCGATTTCAGGAACGGCGTTCTCGCGCCGTCGATGATGAATATGTCTTTGGTCATTGTGCCTCGCAAAGGCAAGAATTACTTACCGCCAAGGACGCCAAGGAAGTGCTTTTGATTCCCTTTGCGTCCTTGGCGTCCTTGGCGGTTAAATCTGTTTTTATCAGGCGGCTGCGCGCCGGGTCGCCGGGCGCGCTGTTTCCGACAGGCCGAAGTCCTGCGGAAAATCGTCGACCCGGATCACCTCGTCGCGAAGCTGCGCCGCGCGCTTGAGCTGCGCCTGCTCCTCGGCGGTGATGACCCCCGCGGCAAGCGCCGCCTGCTCCAGTTCCTCGGGCGTATTGCCGCGGATCGCGCCCGTCTTCTCGGCGCCGCGAATCCTGGCCTCGATGGCCTCGGCCTTGATCGTGGCGTGCAGCGCGGCCTCGAGGCAGCCGATCGGCTCGGTCTCGGCGACCGGAACATACATGCCCGCGGTGAGCCGGTCGCGCGTCGCCGAAGGGGCGATGAGCAGCCGCGCCACCTCATGGCCGAGCGCGTCGCCGGGGGGCGAAAAATGCCGGCCCAGCGGAAAAATCACCAGGCGCAGGACCCGGCCGATGAACCGGCTCGGATAATTCGCAAGCACCCCGTGCAGCGCTTCCGCCGCGCGCTCGAGCGCGTCCTGCATCGACCAGTGCACGAGCGGCAGGTCCGCCTGCTGCCGCCCGTCGTCCTCGTAGCGCTTCAGCGTCGCCGAGGCAAGGTAGAGCATGGAGAGTGCATCGCCGAGGCGGGCCGAGATCTTTTCCCTGCGCTTGAGCGATCCTCCCAGCGCCAGCATGGTCACGTCCGACAGGTACGCGAGCGCCGCGGAAATGCGCGTCAGATGCCTGTAATAGCGGCGTGTCTCCGCCGCGGCCCCGGCCGGCGCGGCGCTGAAGAGCGAACCGGTGATCGCCATGAAAAAGGCGCGGGTCTCGTTCGCGATGACGTGGCGGACATGCCCGAAGAGCGCCTCGTCGAAGGCCGCGAGGTTGCCGTCGCGCGCCGCGTTCATCTCGCGCAGCACGAAAGGATGGCAGCGGATCGCGCCCTGGCCGAAGATGATGAGGCTGCGCGTGAGGATGTTCGCGCCTTCGACGGTGATCGCGATCGGCGCCTGCTGGTAGGCGCGGCCCATGAAGTTGGCGGGACCGAGGCAAATGCCCTTGCCGCCCAGGATATCCATCGCTTCATTGACCACGAGGCGGCCGCGCTCGGTCAGATGGTATTTCACGATCGCGGAGATCACCGAGGGTTTCTCGCCGAGGTCCACCGCGCCCGCGGTCATCCTGCGCGCGGCGTCCATCATGTAGGTGTGGCCGCCGATTCGCGCCAGCGCTTCCTCGATGCCCTCGAACTTGCCGATCGCGGTCTTGAACTGGCTGCGCACGCGCGCGTAGGCGCCGGTCGTGCGCGATGCGAGCTTGGCGTAGCCGCAGCTCGAGGAGGGCAGCGAAATCGAGCGGCCCGCCGCGAGAGACTCCATCAGCATTCTCCAGCCCTGGCCCGCCATCTTCGGACCGCCGATGATCCAGTCGAGCGGCATGAACACGTCCTTGCCCCAGTTCGGCCCGTTCTGGAACACCGCGTTGAGCGGCATGTGGCGCCGGCCGATATGGACCCCGGGAGTGGAAGCCGGCACCAGCGCGCAGGTTATTCCGATGTCCTCGCGGTCGCCGAACTCGGGGCCCAGCAGGCGGTCCGGGTCATGCAGGCGGAAGGCAAGTCCCAGCAATGTCGAGATCGGCCCCAGCGTGATGTAACGCTTCTCCCAGGTCACGCGCATGCCGAGCACTTCGCGGCCTTCCCACGCGCCCTTGCAGACGATGCCGAGGTCGGGAATCGCCGCCGCGTCGGAGCCGGCGTGCGGGTTGGTCAGCCCGAAGCAGGGGATCTCAAGGCCTTTCGCCAGCCGCGGCAGGTAATGATTTCTCTGCTCGTCCGTGCCGTAGTGCAACAGCAGCTCGGCGGGTCCGAGCGAATTGGGCACCATCACCGAGACAGCGGCCGCGCTGCAGCGGGTGGCGAGCTTCTGGATCACCTGCGAGTGCATGGTCGCGGAGAATCCCTTGCCGCCGTACTTCTCCGGAATGATCATTCCGAGGAAGCCCTTGTCCTTGATGAACTGCCACGCGTGCGGCGGCAGGTCCTGGTAGACCTGCGTGGTTTCCCAATCGCTCGCCATGGCGCAGAGCTGCTCGGTCTCATCGTCGAGGAACGCCTGCTCCTCGGGCGTGAGCTTCGGTTGCGGCAAGGCAAGGAGCTTGTTCCAGTCGGGTTCGCCCGAGAAAAGATCGCCGTCCCACCAGACGGTGCCCGCGTCGATCGCTTCCTTCTCGGTCTGCGACATGGGCGGAAGCTGGCCGCGGTACCACGCGAGCAGCGGCCTTGAAACCAGCGCGCGGCGCAAGGGGGTGACGCCCAGCAGCACGCTCGCAAAGGCGAAAATCGCCGTGACGGCCGTGAATTCTGCGCCGGCGAGCGCGCCGGATCCGGCTCCGATCGCAAGCATGGCCGCGCCTGCGAGAAACCACAGCCAGCCGGGAGCGCGCAGGAAGGCCAGCACGAGAGACGCCGCGACGACGGCGATGATCCAGAAGCTCACGGACATGACGGTTTCGGACATGAAAATCTCCTAAGGCGCGCGGCGCGCGATCCTTGTGATGCTCTTTTATTGTAGGCGCTGTGTCTCCATGTAACAATGCTATCACGCACGGATTTCACTCCATGGGACATGACCACCGCGGCCTGGTTCTGCCGGTTCCGCTGAAAGGCTCCTCCGGCACGAAGCGCCGCAGCGAATGGCGCGCGTTCGGCATGCTGCTTCCCTACTTGTGGGAATTCCGCGTGCGCGTGGCGTTCGCGCTCGCATTTCTGATCACCGCCAAGCTCGCCAATGTCGGCGTGCCGCTTATCCTCAAGGAAGTCGTCGATTCGCTCGACGCGCAGACGGCCATCCTGGTGCTGCCGCTCGCGCTGCTCGCCGCCTACGGCATCCTGAGGTTTTCGACCACGCTGTTCGCCGAATTGCGCGACATCGTGTTCGTGCGCGTCACGCAGCGCGCCATCCGGCGCGTCGCGCTCACGGTGTTCCGCTACATTCACAGCCTGTCCCTGCGCTTTCACCTGGAGCGCCAGACCGGCGGCGTGTCGCGCGACATCGAGCGCGGCACGCGCGGCATCTCGACGCTGCTCTCGTACATGCTGTTCTCCATCATCCCGGTGGTCCTGGAATTCAGCCTGGTGGCGGCGATCCTGCTCGCGAAATTCGACTGGCGCTTCGCCGCGGTG
>JBGPLD010000234.1:0-3598 GCA_041486325.1 Gammaproteobacteria bacterium | reverse complement strand
GCGGCCGCGAATAGCAGGCAAGCGATTGTCAGCGTGCTCCTGATCTTCGCCGTGGCTGACAACCTGAGTGACTCGCTCAGCGTGCACGTCTATCAGGAAGCGGAGCAGCTCGAATCTCGCGAGGCATTCCGCTCGACCCTTGCGAACTTTGCCACGAGGCTGCTTGTCGCGTTGAGTTTTGTCGTTCTGGTGATCACCCTGCCGCGTGATTCACTCGCCACGATCACGGTCGCGTGGGGCTTGCTTCTCCTGGCGTCGCTGACGTATCGGATCGCGCGTGCGAGAGGAGCACGCATCGGCAGGGAGATCGCCAAGCACGTCTTGGTTGCCGCAATCGTGCTCGTGGTCAGCCGATGGCTCGGAACGTGGATCGCCAGTAGCTTCGGCTAAGGACGGACCGATGGAAAAGACCTCGACTCTCCCTGGTGAGTTCGAGCTGATCGCGCGTTACTTCGCGCCGCTCGCGGCGGGGTTTCCCGGCGCCTTCGGGTTGCTCGACGACGCCGCGGTGATCGCTCCGCTCCCAGGCCATGAGCTGGTTGCCAAGACCGACGCGATCGTCGGCGGCGTTCATTTTCTTCCCGACGATCCACCGGATCTCATCGCCCGCAAGGCGTTGCGCGTGAATCTTTCCGACCTTGCCGCGAAGGGCGCTGTCCCGCGCGCCTATATGCTCGACATCATGTTGCCAAGAACGGTCACCGAGGACTGGATCGCGGCATTCGCCCGTGGCCTCGCCCAGGATCAAGACGCCTACAGGGTGCATTTGATCGGCGGCGACACGGATTCGACGCCCGGCCCAGTGACGATTGCGGTCATGGCGTTCGGTGACGTAGCGACCGGGCGGATGCTCCGTCGCGGCGGGGCGCGTGAAGGAGATACGGTGTTCGTGACCGGCACCATCGGCGATGCCGCGCTCGGCCTGAAGGTGCTGCGCGGCAAATTGGCGCGCCTGAATACGAGAGCCGCAAACTTTCTCGTTGATCGCTATCGCCTGCCGCAACCGCGCGTCACTCTGGGTCCGCGGCTTATCGGACTTGCGAGCGCTGCGCTCGATGTCTCGGACGGTTTGCTCGCCGACTTGCGGCACATCTGCGAGGTCTCGGAACTCGCCGCGGTCGTCGAGGCTCCCCGGGTCCCGCTATCGACCGCGGTACGCGCGGCCCTCGCGACAAACTCCGAGCGCATCACGACCGTACTTACGGGCGGTGATGACTACGAGATCCTCTTCACCGCGCCACCGGCGGTGCTTAATGAGCTGACCGAATTATCGAAGACGCTCGGCGTGCCGATCACCGCCATTGGCCGAATGGAGTCGCCGCCGATCGGGAAAAAAGCTCAAATCACGGTTCTGGACGAGTCCGGGGAGCCTCTCGCCTTTGATCGCAGCGGGTGGACGCATTTTTGAGCGTGAGCTGAGGGCTTTTGACATGGATCAATTTAGCCGCATCGGAATAGCGCAAGGTGTCTTCAACTGCTGTGTTCTTGGATGGAGAGTTCGCATATGACGCAAATAATTCCGCAGACATCGCCTGATTTCGACAGTACGCGCATCATCGAGCGCCCGAACGGGTTTTACTGGCAGGCCAAGGCGGGCAACGAGGAATTCGGCCCGTTTCCGACCTTGCTTGCGGCGGTCCAGGACATGCAAAGTCAGGACGAATCCGAGATCGAGCCGGGCGAAACACTCAAGGAAGCCGAAGCGGACATCGGGATTTCGGACTGGGTCGATCCGGAAACCGGCGAGCCTGCCGAGGAAAACGTTCCCCGGATCGAGGAGCACTGACTCTGCAAGACGGCCGCTGGCCCCCGGGCCTTGAGAATCGTGATGAACGAATGCCAGCGTAAGGCTCAACGCGACATCAGCACCGGCGCGGTCATGGATTCGAGTATCGTCCGGGTCGCGCCGCCGAGTATCAGCTCGCGCATCCTGGAGTGCCCATACGCGCCCATCACGATGAGGTCCGCCCCGTTGTCGGCCGCGCGCGAGAGAATCTGCGATCCGATGTCGACGTCGGGGCTGCCGTACGTCGACACCGTGGCCTTCACGCCGTGCCGCGCCAGATAGAGCGCGGCGTCCGCGCCCGGTTCTTCGCCGTGATCACCGGTCCGCCCGGGCTCGAATACGACCACGTTTACGCTCTCCGCACGGGCGAGCAGCGGCAAAGCGTCCGCAACGGCGCGCGCCGCCTCGGCGGATGCGTTCCAAGCGACGAGCACCCTCTTGCCCGTATCGGGGAAACGGCCGGCGTAGGGAACGAGCAGCACGGGGCGGCCGGCGGACAGGACCAGCTCATCAACGAATTCCGGCGCGAGGCCTGCGTCGTCCTCGGCGTCGCGCTCGCGCTGTCCGGCGATGACCAGATCGGAATAGCGCGCGTTCAACAGCGCCGTACCCAGCGCGTCTGCGTTCGAGGTTCGCCATTCCGCGTTCACTCCGCGATGCCTCGCCATCGCGGCGCGGAACGCGGTCTCGGCTTCGCCGACGGCTTCGGCCCGCTGCCGGTTTTGCGCCGCTATCAACGCGGCGGAAGTGTCGGCGCGAACATACGAGGGCATTCGTACGGCGCTGAGCGCAAACAGGCCCACCAGATGCGCGTCGTACCGATCCGCGAGCGTGAATGCCAGTTCCAGGCGTTCCGAGCGGCGCGCGCTGCGGTCCAGGTGCACCAGAATGGTCTTGTAGTCCATGCTTTTTCCTCCTTTTATCAGAATGAATTTCGCGTGTCCGGAAGCGCCGAATCATCCTGCATTGCGCCGCGAAACTGCGCACGCTCGTCGCCCATGCGCGGTCTTCTCCCCGCCAGGAAACGCTTCAGCTCTGCAAGCGGTCGCGCGTTCAGCACGTCGCGCTTTTCCAGCCAGCCCCGGCGTGCCTGCCCGACCCCGTACTTGAGATTGTCGAACTGCTGGACGCTGTGGGCGTCCGAATTGATGCTGACCAGCACGCCTTCGTCCTTGGCGGTGCGGCAGTGCGTGTCGAAGAGATCGAGCCGTTCGGGATGCGCGTTCAGTTCCAGGAAGCGTCCGCCCGCGGCTGCCTTGCGGATGATTCTCAGCATGTCCACGTCGTAGGGCTCGCGCGCGTCGATCAGACGGCCGAGCGGATGCGCGAGGATGGACACGAGCGGATGATCGAGCGCTCTCAGGATGCGTTCGGTCTGCCGCTCGCGGGACAGGTCGAACTTGCTGTGCACGGCGGCGATGACCACGTCCAGCTCCTTCAGCACGGAGTCGGGGAGATCGAGCGTGCCATCCTCGAGGATGTCGACTTCGATGCCCTTCAGCAGCGTGATGCCGGGAACTGCAGTCCTCTCGATCTCGTCGATCTGTTTTCGCAGCCTGTCTGGGTCCAGTCCGTTCGCGACTGTCAGGCGGCGCGAGTGGTCGGTGATGGCGAGATAGGCGAGGCCCCGCGCTTTAGCCGCGAGCGCCATTTCCTCGACCGAGTGATGGCCGTCCGTCCATTGCGTGTGCGAGTGCAGATCGCCTTTCAGATCGGAAAGCTCGACCAGACGCGGCAGGCGTCCGGCGCGCGCCGCCTCGATCTCCCCGCGGTCCTCGCGCAGCTCGGGCGGTATGTACGGGAGCCCCACTG
>JBGPLD010000233.1:0-3610 GCA_041486325.1 Gammaproteobacteria bacterium | reverse complement strand
GATCGACAGGCCGCGCACCGTACCGTAGTCCAGTTCGGGCGGCAATTCGAGCGTCTCGTAATGTCCTTGGCGTTCCACTTCGTCCTGCTGGCGCGCGATGTAGCCCTGATATTTGGCCTGGATCTCGACCTGCTCGGCCACGGCCGGTTCGGTCACGGAGAACCCGGCGTCCGGGAGACTCGAAAGCGATGCGTAGGTCACGCCCGGCCGCTTCAGCAGATCCATAAGCGAGTAGTCGCGCGCGATCTGCTTGCCCAGCACGCGCTCGGACACATCGGCAGGCAAAGACTGCGGAGAGACCCAGGTGCGCTTCAAGCGTTCCTGCTCGCGCGCAATCGCATCGCGCTTGCGGTTGAACGCGTCCCAGCGCACATCGTCGACCAGACCGAGCTTTCGACCCGTCTCGGTAAGCCGCAGGTCGGCGTTGTCTTCGCGCAGCATGAGGCGGTACTCGGCGCGGCTGGTGAACATGCGGTAGGGCTCGGACACGCCGCGGGTGATCAGGTCGTCGACGAGCACCCCGATATAGGCCTCGTCGCGCCGCGGGCACCAGGGAGTTTTTTCCTGTACTGACAGCGCCGCGTTGACACCGGCGAGCAGGCCTTGAGCCGCGGCTTCCTCGTAGCCGGTCGTGCCGTTTATCTGCCCGGCGAAGAACAGGCCGGAAACCGATTTCGTCTCCAGCGAGGACCTGAGGTTGCGCGGGTCGAAATAATCGTACTCGATGGCGTAGCCGGGCCGCAGAACATGCGCGTTCTCGAGTCCGCGGATGCTCCGGACCAATTCGAGCTGTACGTCGAACGGTAAACTGGTCGAAATCCCGTTCGGGTAGAACTCCTGGGTGCTCAGGCCCTCCGGCTCGAGGAAGATCTGGTGGCTCTGCCTGGACGCGAAGCGGTGGATCTTGTCCTCGATCGAGGGGCAGTAGCGCGGGCCGATGCCTTCGATCACCCCGGTGTACATGGGCGAGCGGTCCAGTCCCCCGCGGATGATCTCGTGAGTGCGCGGGTTGGTGTGGGTAATCCAGCAAGGCAGCTGGCGCGGATGCATCTCGGGCGTGCCCAGGAACGAAAATACCGGCACAGGCTCGTCGCCGGGCTGCACTTTCATCACCGAGAAATCAATGGTGCGTCCGTCGATGCGCGGCGGCGTCCCGGTCTTCAGGCGCCCCACCGGCAGGTTCAGGTCCCGCAGTCTCGCCGCCAGGGTGTTCGACGGCGGGTCTCCAGCCCTGCCCGCCTGATAGTGCGACAAGCCCACGTGAATGAGCCCGGAAAGAAATGTTCCGGTGGTGAGCACGACAGTCCGGCCCGAAAAGCGGATGCCGAGCTGGGTTACGACCCCCGTCACGCGATCGCCTTCGAGCGTCAGGTCATCCACCGCCTGCTGGAACAAGGTCAGATTGGGCTGGTTCTCGAGACGCGAGCGGACGGCGATCCGGTACAGCACCCGATCGGCTTGCGCCCGGGTCGCGCGCACGGCGGGGCCCTTGGAGGAATTCAGGACGCGGAACTGAATGCCGGCCTCATCCGTAGCGATCGCCATGGCCCCGCCGAGCGCATCGACTTCCTTGACCAGATGCCCCTTGCCGATGCCGCCGATGGACGGGTTGCACGACATCTGACCCAGCGTCTCGAGGCTGTGAGTCAGAAGCAGCGTGCTACAGCCGGCGCGCGCCGAGGCGAGCGCGGCCTCGGTGCCGGCGTGGCCACCACCGACCACGATGACATCGAACTGCGCGGGGAACTGCATTTCGCCAGGAAAACAGATCGGGAAGGAAGCGAATTCTAGCGGTATTTCAGAGCGAAAGACAGCGTTCCACGTGGAACATTGCGGCCCGGATTCGAAATTGGAGCAGGTCGATGGCGGCCGGCCGAACCGATCCGGCGGCGGTTCCCCGCCCATGGCGATGTTTCACGTGGAACATCCGGGCAGTGCCCGCGCCTGCGGGATCCCGCGCCAAACGATCTACAGGAAACTCACCGCGGATCCACACGTTTTTCACCCGCCGATCCACAGCAAATGCACCGGATTCCCACAGCTTGCTCACTGGAAAATGACCCTGTCATCCACATTGGCCCCGGGCTCATGCGCCCGGAGCATCAGCGATTTCCTGACGCGATATCATTGTAAATAAACGGTATTCTGTCATTCTCTCGCATGATCCCGAGGACCTCAAATTGAAAAAGGCCGTCCCCGGACGGCCTTTTTCCGGAATGAAAAGCGGCCTCAGCCGAGGGCGCGTCCCAGGATTTCCCGCCTCGACGCCAACTCGCGCGGCAACCGGGTGCCCAGCAACGCCAGGAGTTCGTCCTGCGCTTGCAATTCTTTTTTCCAGGAATCCGGCTCGATCGACGTGACCTGGCGGAATCGCTCGTCGCCAAAGCTTTCGAGCCCCGTCCACTCGAGGTCCGCAAATCCGGGAACGCGGCCGATCGGAGTCTCGAGCGCATGCGCCTTGCCCTGGCAGCGCTCGATGATCCATTTCAGCACGCGCATGTTCTCGCCGAATCCGGGCCAGACAAACTTTCCGTTGGCATCGGTGCGGAACCAGTTGACGCAGAAGATTCGGGGGCGCTTGGTCACCGACCGACCGAGCAGCAGCCAGTGCTTGAAGTAATCACCGGCGTTATAGCCGATGAACGGGATCATGGCCATCGGATCGCGCCGCACCACGCCGACCTTGCCGGTCGCGGCGGCGGTGGTTTCCGAACCCATGGTCGCGGCCATGTAAACGCCGGCGTCCCAATCGAAGGATTCCGCCACCAGCGGCACGGTATCGGAGCGCCGGCCGCCGAAGATGAAGGCCGAGATCGGCACGCCTTCCGGATTTTCCCATTCGGGATCAATCGAGGGACATTGTGATGCCGGAACCGTGAACCGGGAATTGGGATGCGCTGCCTTTCTTCCGCATTCGGGGGTCCATTCCTGGCCCTGCCAGTCGATGAGTTTTGCCGGGGGCTTTTCGGTCATCCCTTCCCACCATACGTCCCCGTCCGGGGTCATGGCGACATTGGTGAAAATGGTGTTCCGCTTCACCATGGCCATGCAGTTGGGGTTGGTCCGGTCCGACGTTCCGGGCGCGACGCCGAAGAATCCCGCTTCGGGGTTGATGGCGTAGAAGCGGCCATCCTTGCCGGGCTTGAGCCAAGCGATATCCTCGCCGATGGTCGACACTTTCCAGCCCTTGAACGCGGGCGGCGGGATCAGCATGGCGAAATTGGTCTTGCCGCAAGCAGAGGGAAATGCCGCGCTCACGTAGGATTTCTGCCCGTCAGGCGAAGTGACGCCGAGGATCAGCATGTGTTCCGCCAGCCAACCCTGCTCCCGGCCCATCACCGACGCAATGCGCAGCGAAAAACATTTCTTGCCGAGAAGCGCGTTGCCGCCGTAGCCCGAGCCGAACGACCATATCTCCTTGGTCTCAGGATAATGGACGATGTACTTGTGCTCGCCATTGCACGGCCAAGGCACGTTCTTTCGGCGCGCGCCGTCTTTGTCTATCAACGGCGCGCCAACCGAGTGGACGCCGGGAACGAAGGGACGGTCCGGACCCAGAATCTCCCAGACCTTTTTTGTCATGCGCGTCATCACGCGCATGCTGACCACG
>JBGPLD010000232.1:0-3625 GCA_041486325.1 Gammaproteobacteria bacterium | reverse complement strand
TGGGAGCAAGCGATCAGGCGCTGTGCCTGATTGAGCGCACCACGGCCGGATTCACCGAACAATGGCTCGATGGCGTGCGCTTTGTCCCATTGAGGAGCGGCAAACAATGAGCCTGCGAAGTGCGGCGGCCCTGGCGCTGGCCGCGGCGATTTTCGGCGCGATTTTCGGTGGATGTGCGAGCCAGTACAAGGTTCCTGCCGTCGATCGCCCGGTTTCGCGCCAGCCTGCGGCGCGGCCCGCGCCATCCGTCGTCCTTACGCCCGAGACGCGGCCGGAAACCTACACCATAAAAGGCGGCGATACCCTGTACAGCATTGCGCTCGACAATGGTCTTGGCTACCGCGAGCTGGCCGACCTGAACGGCATCACCGATCCCGGAGTCATCAAGATCGGGCAGGTCCTGCGGCTTCGTCCGCCGGAATCCGGGGTTCAGGTGAAGCCGGCGACCGTACCCGGTCCGATCGAGGGGCGTCCGCTTGGCGCCGATGCGCAGCGCAGCGAACCGCGCCCGATCGCCGGGGAAGCGCCGCGTTCCGCAGGCGACCTTCTCAAGACCGGGCCCAAGGCACTGAAGCTGCCCTATACCGCGGACAATGTGGCGCTGCTCATGCGACAGTCGCCACCGGAATTGAAGCCGGATGCGAATATCGAAGCGCTGCCAGCGGTTCCGCAGAAATCAGAGAGTGCGGCCGAGGGCGATGCAAACGTGGACTGGGGATGGCCGGCGACGGGCGCGGTCCTCGCGGGTTTCTCGGAGGCCACCAACAAGGGCCTGGACATCAACGGAAGGATCGGCGATCCGGTATTTGCCTCGGCATCGGGCCGGGTCGTCTACAGCGGGACCGGACTGCGCGGCTACGGCAAGCTCATCATCATCAAGCACAACCAGACATTTTTATCGGCCTACGCCCACAACAACAACCTGCTCGTGAAGGAAGGCCAGAACGTCGTGAAGGGCCAGAAGATCGCGGAAGTGGGCAATACCGATTCGAGCCGGGTCAAGCTGCATTTCGAGATCCGGTATCTCGGGAAACCGGTCGATCCGCTCAAGTTCCTCCCGGTCCGCCCGTCGTAGGCCGGGCTGACGAGGAAAAGACCTACTCGGGGTCGTCTTTCGCGCGGGCCGGAATCGTCTTCGGCGGGTTTCGCCTCAGCGCCTTCGCGCCTTCATTGTCGCTGATCGTCCGTGCGAACCGGATGTTCTTCCTGACTTCTTCGAGATAAAGGTCCTGCCCGCCGAAATGCTCCTGAACGTATTTGTGCGTTCCACCCAGATCCGCGTCGAGGCGCCGGGTGGCCCCGTCGTAGAAGCGCGGCGTCTTGCGCACGAGGTCCGCTCCCGATTCGTACACCACCTCTTCCTTTCCGTCCGGGAGCCGTCTGCGGGCGAGTCCACCGGCGAGAAATTCCGGATAGAGTCGGTCGCGGCATTTTTCGAGGTAGCAGCGGTCGGACATCTGCGCGATGATGTCGGCCGAACCCAGCAAGCTGCCGAGCAGCTTGTATGAAAGAGACGGAACCTTGATCTGCGCCACCGGGATCTCGTAACCGGTGAAATGGACAAGGGCCGCGGCGATGTCGGCCATCTCGCCCATGCCGATTCCGGGCAGGTACTCCCTGAGGAAGCGCGCGCTGTGAGACACGTGCGTCAGGGTCAATTCGCCGCCGTTCCTGTGCTCCTTGTCGTCGAGCGAGCGCACGTAGCCGCAATCATGGAACAGCGCGGTGATGATGCCCAGCCGGAACATCGGTGCGTCCAGCGGCTCCACGCCGACCCGGGCGCGCTGGTATCCGTCGATGAGGCGCGCCGCCGCGAGGGTCACTTCGAGCACGTGCTGGATGTCGTGGTAGGCGGTGTCGCAGGCGTGGTAGCCCGGAAACTTGCCTGAGTAGAGCGAAGCCGCGTCGCGGAACGCGAGGTCGATCTTGGAGGTCGAGGCCTTCGGGTAAAGATCGAGGAAAATCCTGTCGACTTCGGCATTGACGGCGCCAGGGTCGGTGGTGATAACCCGCCCTGAAACATCGTACTCGCCGCTGCGGTTGTTCTTCACTTGGACTAACCCTCCCGAGGTGAATCCGCGTTCATTATAGCCCCCGTAACGCGGCACATGAGGCCGCCGACCGTGACTTATTTCACGTTTCAGATCAAGATTGGGGCCGGGGACGGGTGCGTGAGCGGCTTCTCAGGTCCTGAGCGTAAAGGGATTGAAGTCCGTATTCCGGTCGTAGTAGTCCTCCTGCTCGGCGCGCTTGAGCCAGCCGATTACTTTGTAGGTCAGGGGCGTGAACGCGACTTCGACGCCGACCTTCGAGACGAACTGGACCAGCATGATCCTGGGCAGCATCTCGTCCGGGATCAGCCCCGAGCCCCAGAACGCGAGCGGATAGAAGAGCAGCGAATCCACCCCTTCGCCGAATAGGGTGGAGCCGATGGTGCGGGTCCAGAGCCAGCGCCCGCCGGTCCGGATTTTCATCTTTGCCAGGACGTAGGAATTGACGAACTCGCCGCACAGAAAAGCGATCAGTGAGGCGAGTGCGATGCGCCAGGTCGAGCCAAAGGCGATTTCGTAGGCGCCCTGGTTTTTCCAGAAGGGCGCGGGCGGAAGCGCGACCACGACCCAGGCCATGAAAGCGGCAAACGCAAGGCCGGCGAATCCGGCCCAGATGACCCGGCGGGAGCGCGAATAACCGTAGACTTCGGTGAGGATATCGCCGAAAACATAGGAAATCGGGAAGAACAGCACTGCGGCGCCGAATGATACCGGCCCGATCGCCGGAAAATCGAATTGCGCGATCTTGGCCGGGCCGATGAGGTTGGAGCAGATCAGCACCGTGACGAATGCGGCCATGACGAATTCGTAATAGCGGTACTGCCGCGTTGCCCCGCTCATGGGTTTTCCTTTTTCACTTCAATCCTGCCGACGGCCTGCTGCCTGGACCGGACGATCTCCGCGCCGAGCTCGAGCACCGCCACGGCATAGAAGCTGGACCGGTTGTATCGCGTGAGGACATGGAAATTCTGAAGCCCGACGCGGAATTCGGAGGGCTGCCCCGGCGATTCCAGCACGATAAGCGCGCAGGGCGTGTCCGCGGGCAAGGGGGCATCGAGCTTGACGCCGAATAAGGGAAGATCCGCGACGCGAAAAAGCGGCGAGACGCCGGCGGCGGCGAGGTTTTGCCAGTTGTTCCCGGAGACCTCGGCGAGGTAGGCCGCCGCCTCGCCTCGGGCCCAGCCGTGCGCCTTCAGGAAATTTCCGATGCTGCCGACGGCGTCGGCTGCGCTCATCGCGAGGTTGATCCGCCCGTCGCCGTCGTAATCGACGGCGAAGCGCCGGTACGACCCCGGCATGAATTGCGGAATTCCGATCGCGCCGGCGTACGATCCTTTGACCTGGAACACGTCGATTTCCGCGTCGCGCGCGAAAAGCAGGTAGCTTTCCAGCTCCGAGCGAAAGAATTCTGCGCGCTTCGGATAATCGAAGGCGAGGGTGGAGAGAGCATCGATCACCCGGTAGGTGCCGACATTGCGTCCGTAAACGGTTTCGATGCCTATGATGGCGACGATGATCTCCTCGGGCACCCCGAACTCCGCCGCGGCGCGCTGGAGCGCCTCGGAATGCCGGTT
>JBGPLD010000231.1:0-3634 GCA_041486325.1 Gammaproteobacteria bacterium | reverse complement strand
CTACGATGTCATGATCGACAAGAATGAAGAGGCCTGGACCGGGTCGATGATCACCGATCAGGTGACGCGGCTCGATACGAAAACCGGCGAGTTCGTCGATTACCTGCTGCCGCGCGCGACGAACATCCGGCGCGTCTTCGTGGACAATTCGACCACGCCGGTGACCTTCTGGGTCGGCAGCAATCACGGCGCATCGATCATCAAGCTGGAGCCCCTGGACTAGGCGCTCCCAATCCTCCGCAACGAATCGACAGTGCGTCATAACCAAGGAGATGAAAATGAACAGAACGGGATTGCACGTTGCAAGCGCCGTGCTCGCTGCCGCCGTCATGGCGGGCGGCTGCGTCAGCACGGGCACTTACGAGAAGCTGGAGGCGGATAAGAATAAGGAGATCGACGCACTGCAAAAGCAGAGCGGCGGACTCCAGGAGCAGGTGAAGAGCCTGCAATCGCAGAAGACGTCGCTGGAGAAGCAGCAGGCGGATTTGCGCGGGCAGATCACTGCCCTCGAGCAGCAAAAGACGCAACTGCTGGCCGCCAGCCAGCAAAATAAATCGCAATACGACGCGCTGGTGCGCAACCTCACCGAGGAGGTCAAGAAAGGCGAGCTCCAGGTGCGGCAGTACAAGGACATGCTGACGGTCGACGTGGCCGAGCAGATGTTCTTCGATTCCGGGAGGGCGAACCTCAAGGACTCCGGCAAGGCGGTCCTGAAAAAGGTCGGCGAGGCGCTGAAAGGGTACGAGGACAAGATCATCCGGGTCGTCGGCCATACCGACAACGTGCCGATCAACAAATCGCTGCAGAAGGTCTTCCCTTCCAACTGGGAACTGTCGGTCGCGCGCGCGACCACCGTCGTGCGCTATTTGCAGGAAGTGGGCATTCCGCCCGAACGCATGGTCGCCTCGGGCCGCGCCGAATACCAGCCCATCGCCGAGAACGACAGCGCCGAAGGACGGAAGAAAAACCGCCGCATCGAGATCACGTTGATCGATAAAAACCTGGTGCAGGAGGCCGCCCCGGGGCGGAAATGAGCCAGCCGATGTGTGAAGCGCGCGGGAGCTGATCGACGCCGCGCTGAGCTGCGGCGGGCGGTATTACCTGCCTTATCGGCTGCACGCCACGCGCGAACGGTTCAACAAGGCATAAGAGGCCCGCGCGTTCTCGGCGGTGAAAGCCGGCGTGGACCGCGCAACCGGTTCCACAATCTGCTGTGGGATGCCAGTTTGCAGCGCGTCCCGATACGTGCCCGATAGCAAGCCGGAACTCAATAAACTCATTCGCATTGACATAGTGCACATGTGTACATACACTCGCACATGGATTATGAGTGGGACGAGGTCAAGGCATTCGTCAATTTCCGCAAGCATGGCGTCGATTTTGCGGATGCGGTCGGCGTGTTCGATGATCCTCACGCGCTCTCGATGCCCGACCCATCGCTGCACGAACAACGTTTCGTGGCCACTGGCACCGATTTCCCCGGGCGCGTCCTGGTCGTGGTCTACACTTTCCGCGGTGAGCGGATTCGAATCATTTCCGCCCGCCGTGCGACTCCTTCCGAGCGCAGGGTTTATAAACAGGACATCACATGAAACAGGAATATGATTTTTCCCGCGCAAAGCGCGGCGCGATCGTCCCGGCCGCAAAGGGCAAGACGCGAATCACCATTCGAATCGACGACGATATTCTCGATTGGTTTCGCCGCCAGGTTCACGGGCAGGGCGGCGGCAGTTACCAGACGTCGATCAACTTTGCCTTGAGAGAGCACATCGTCCGGGAAGACGACGTTCTGGCCGATACCCTGCGGCGTGTGCTGCGGGAGGAAATGGCGACGTACAAAGTGTCCCGGCGCTCGCGCCCGGTGCGAGCGCCGCGCAAACGCGCGGCTTGAAACAGACTCAAAGCTCAATCCCTCCTTTTCAGGTGCAACACACATCCAAAGGCGACACATGGCGATTTTTCTCGACGAAGCGCAGGTGACCGAGCTGCTGGACATGGAGTCCTGCATCCGCGTCCTCGAAGAAGCGTTCAAGGACAAGGCCGAGGGCGAGGCGTCGGTCCTGCCGCGGCGGCGCCTGCCGTTCCGGGGCGCGCGCTTCATGATCATGGCCTCGACGATGTCGCGCGAAGGCTGGTACGGCTTCAAGGCCTACGGCGTGGGCCACGGGCATGAAATGGTTTTGTACAAGGCGGGCGAAGGCATCGTGGCTGTCCTCTCCGCCAGGCGGATCGGGCAGGTGCGCACCGGCGCCGCTTCGGGACTCGCGACCAAATTCATGGCGCGGGCCGATGCGCGTCACCTCGGTTGCTTTGGCACCGGCCGCCAGGCCGAGACGCAGATCCTCGCCATCGCGCAGGTCCGGAAGCTCGAATCGATTCACGTCTATGGACGCGACGCGCAAAAGCGCAAGGCCTTCGCCGACAAAATGAGCGCATTGCTCCGGCAGGAGGTGCGGCCGGTCGAGACTAGCGCCGATGCGGTGAAAGGCCGCGACATCGTCGTCACCATGACCAACGCCTCGCAGCCGGTGTTCGACGGCAAGCTGCTCGAGCCCGGCACGCACGTCAACGCGGCGGGCACGAACACGCGGCTACACCGCGAGCTCGATGAGATCGCGGTGACGCGCGCGGGAACGATCGCGACCGACGATCTCGAAGGGGCGAAGCTCGAGTGCGGCGACCTCGTCTGGCCGATCGAGCGCGGACTGATGGCCTGGGAAAAAGTCTGCGAGCTCGCGCCCATCGTCGCCGGCCGCATGGCCGGGCGCCGTTCCGATGACGAGATCACGCTGTTCGAATCCCAGGGTATCGCCCTGGAGGATGTCGCCGCCGCAAGCCTGATCTACGAACGCGCGCTCGAGCGCGGGATGGGAATCAAGCTGCCGTTCTGAGCGGGCTTGTCGCTATCGACCCGGAGCAGATACTCGCGACCGTACCCAAAAACGCATAGGCCTGCGCGGAGCCTATTTTGCCCGCTTCCACGTCGAATCAACCTTCCCCCCAAACGACGTGGCAGGGTTGGTATATTTGAGCTCGTCCGCCGTGATGGAAGTGATAATGCGCTTCTGTTCTGTACCATTGAACGCCGCGAACGAACTCCCCTGTACGCGGTGAACGATCGTCTTGTCCGCCTCGCTGACCGTGTACGTGCCGTGGTAGGCGATCACCCCTTGCACCGTGGCCTTGTGTTGCTCCGGAGTTGCCTTTTCCCGTTCGAACTTGGGAATGTCGGAGCGCAGGATCATGAATGAGAAGCGGCCATTGGGATAGTAGATGAGGCTGCCTGTCGCGTTCGGATCCCAGGAATTAGATTTGCTGCCATCGGGCCGAGTGTTGATCGCCGACCCGAACGCCCAGGTACCGATGATTTGGTCCTTGAGCGATTTCTGTTGCGCAGCCGCATCGCCCGCGGGAAGGACAAGTCCCGAGCACAACAGCGCGATCGCGGCCAAAGCAAGTGCGGTACGTCGATTCATGACATTCCTCCCTTTATTGTGAACACGACGGACGATCATGCGCCCGCCGTGCGATCCGGGTCAAGCGCGGGGCGCAACGCCCTGCGCTTGAGCGGGGATCGGGGTCAAGCTACCATTCCAAGTGCCCGGAAACATTTGGGGCAGACGCTGAATGTTCT
>JBGPLD010000230.1:0-3639 GCA_041486325.1 Gammaproteobacteria bacterium | reverse complement strand
TTGTACTCCAGGGAATAGTGCAGGCCGTACAGCAGCCATCCCTGTATGACGGCAATGAGCAGGATAGGAATCGCAGCCATTCGCTCCTCCCTATTATTCTCTGAAGTATTCTAAGGCCGGCGCGCGTAGGCCGCATCGAACAGCGCTTCGAGCCGAGCGTGCGCACCCCGCAGGCCGTTCACTACTCGCTTCGCCCAGTCGAAGTATTCGCGCCGGCGTTCCAGCGGCCATTTCGAGGGCGGATGGTCGGCCACGTCGCGCAGGTTGGCGATTTTGTCGGCGAGCTTCACCAGCTTGGCTGCCCGCGACAAATGCGGCGCGTGCTCGATCTGCAATTGCTTGCGCTCCGGCTTAAGCAGCGACTTGTCATCCGTAACTTCACGAACCACATCGGCGATTTCATTCCCAAACTGCTCAGCCAATTCATCGTAGGTGGTCTCGGTATCCTCGATGGTGTCGTGCAGTAAGGCAGCGACAAGCACTTCGCTGTCGTCTATCCCACCCTCGATCGAGAGGATGCGCGCCAGCGCGATTGGATGGTTGATATAGGGAGAGGCCTCAGCATCTTTGCGGCGCTGATTGCGGTGTTTTTCCGCGGCAAAAGCGAGCGCACCAATCAGCAGTGCAGGCATCGAATCAGCGTGGGGCATGTTTGATGGCATTTACAACAGCTCCTTCTCCAGCCGCGTCTCCTGCTTGGGATCCAATTCCGCGCGCTCGATCAAGTCGTAAATCTAGTCGTTCAGATCCGGGTTGACGAGCTGCAGCTCGGGTGTGCGGTTCTCGTAGATGAGTGGAACGGTGGCGTGATCTTCGATCGACTGCTGGAAGTCCTAGCGAGACGTAGTCGCCGAAGACCTCCTTGGTCCTTTCCTCACCCGCGATCAGCAGCGTGCCGTAGAAGATCTGGTAGTTGCGCGGCAGCACACCCGCGAGCTGCGGGTTGTGCTTCTCGATATCTGCCATCGCTTCGTTGACGGCTTTGCCAACGTTGCTGCCTTCGGGACGCTGCAGCAGGTAGTCGAAGCGGGCGCTGGGGGTGAGGAACAGGACGCCTTCAGCCATGTAGGTCTTCGGATCGTCGATGCGCGAGTTACCACGGCGCGGGGAAGCGCCGGCCTTCTCCAATTCTGCGCGGCGCTTGGCGAAGCGTGCCTCGGCGAAGCGCAGGAAGATGAGGCCGAGGACCGGCGTCGAGTACTGGCCCGCCTTCAGCCCGGAGTTGGCGCGGAATTGGTCCGCCGCGGCCCACAGGCGCTTCTCCAGCGTTTCGTTGGCGGTGTCTTTTTCGGTTGGCGCGACCCAGCGCATGAAGCCCTCCCCTTCAGGCAGCCTTCAACACCTCGACTTCGCGATCGAGCTTGCCTGCAATTGCGTCCTTGGCGACTTCCAGGTCGTAGTGAGATTGCAGGTTCATCCAGAACTGCGCCTCCATGCCGAAAAACTTTCCGAGCCGCAGCGCCGTATCCGCGGTGATCGAGCGCTTGCCCTGCACGATCTCGTTGATGCGCCGCGGCGGCACGGCGATGCCCTTGGCGAGACGGTACTGGCTGATTTCCATCCCCTTGAGAAAGTCCTCGGCAAGCACCACGCCGGGATGCACCGGTTCAAATTTGCGTTTGGCCATGTCGTTCTCCTTCAGTGATAGTCCGCGATCTCGACGTCTTAGGCGTCGCCGTCCTTCCAGACAAAGCAGATGCGCCACTGATCGTTGATGCGGATGCTGTGCTGCCCCGCCCGGTCGTGCTTCAATGCTTCAAGCCGGTTGCCGGGCGGAAGGCGCAGCGAATCGAGCCGCGTCGCGGCATGCAGCTGCGCCAGCTTGCGCCACGCCACCTGATGCAGCGCGGGCACCAGCCGGCGCACGAACTCGCGGGCGAATACACGGGCGCTGTCCTTGTCCGCGAAGGACTTGATCATCGGCCGATATTAACGCTTCCCGTTATTAACGGCAAGCGTTACGTGGCTCTCCTGCGTTTGACCGCGGGTTCGGCAGGCAGCTTATCCCGCTGAAGACGAGACCGAATAGTAGTGAACGTGGATTACGGCTTCCCGGCGTGGACGAGCGCCCGGCTCAGCCGTGGCGCCTGCCCCAGTCGCGCAGCGCTTTCAGCACCGGGCCCAGGCTCTTGCCCCTGTCCGTGAGCCGGTACTCGAGCCGCGGGGGATGTTCGCTGTAGAGCCGCCGCGCGATAAGGCCGTGCTTTTCCAGGTCCTTCAGGCGCGCGGAAAGGGTGTTCGGCGCGACGCCCGGAAGCGACTCCTGGAAATCCTGGAAGCGCCGCGGCCCCTCGAGCAGCAGGTCCCTCAGCAAAAGGATCGTCCAGCGCTCGCCGATAACGTCCAGCGTCCGGGCAACCGGGCAGTGCTCCTGTCGGTAGGATCTCGCCATGGAAGGAAAATAGCGGCTTGACAGGCGTTTTGCAAGTAACTATTATAAACATAGTGACTATCTATTAGAGACTCACAGTGGGCCGCCCGGCGGCCCGACAACCCGGATTGGAGGCTTCCCCATGAAAACCACCGTTCGCCGTTCACTCGCAGTTCTCCTGCTTTCCGCGCTCCTCGCGTCGCTTGCCGCCGGAGGAAGCGGCGATTCCGCTCCCGCCGCGGCGAGCCGGCCGGAGCTCGAGTACTTCAAGGCGGTCAATCGCGCCGGGCCGCCGAAGGACCCGCAGCTTCTGTTGCTGCTGATGGGGCAGTACGCCAACGCCAACCTGCACGGCGAAGGCGCCGAATTCATCTCGGCGCGCCTGAAAGAATTCGAACCGCGGCTCTCCGATGCTCAGAAAGCGCTCTACCTCGGAGCGATCGGGCTGCTGCGCGCCGGGCACGCGGACGACGTGCCGCTCTGGAGCAGGATCGGCTGGGTCAGGGACACGATAGCCATCCTGGAAGACGCTAAGCGCAAGTCGGGCGGACAGGCGTTCGTCCCACGCTGGATCGCAGGTGTGGTCTACGCGCAGCTGCCCGGATTCTTCGGCAAGAGGAGCGCCGCGCTGGAGGACCTCGCGTGGTGCCTGGAGAACGCGGACAAGGCGCCGCACCCGGGTTGGCTGAGAGAAGTGTATTTCCAGCTCGCCTCCCTGCAGCGGCAGGCCGGCGACGACGCAAAGGCGCAGGAGTATCTGCGCATGAGCGGCTACCCGGGCTTCGAGAAGCCGATCACCCTCACCACGCCTTTTTCGGAAGACCCGGCGGCCGGACATCAGTTCGCTTCGAAGCGCATTGAAGAAGTCGTGCCGGGCAAAGTGTACGCGCTGTCCGGCTACGAATTCACCGAATACTATTTCGTGGTTTCGGGCGACGGGCGCGAGCTGATCGGCATCGACGCCGGGACGCGCCCCGATTCGGCCAAGGCGGCCTACGAGGCGCTGCGCGCTTACGCGCCCAAGCTGCCCCCGCTCACAACCGTGCTCGTTACTCACGCGCACTGGGATCACGTCGGCGGCCACCGCTATTTCAGCGCGCTCGATCCGCGCCCGAGGTTCTACGCCCGAAGCAACTACCGGGAGGAGATCGCGCGCGAGCTCGATGGCCCCGGGAATCTGCTGAAGCGCTTCTTCGGCGGCAGGTTCGACGCGGAGGACGTGCGCAGCTTCAGGGCCGACGCGACGATAGCCGGGCGCACCGAGCTCG
>JBGPLD010000229.1:0-3641 GCA_041486325.1 Gammaproteobacteria bacterium | reverse complement strand
CTGTGCCCACGATCGATGCCGTGTACGCGCTCATCGCCGAGCGGGCCCGGCACCTCGACAGGTAGCGGAATTTCAGCCGGCGCAGCGCCGCACCTGCGGCCACAGCGATCGGCATCAAGAGACGACCTGAAACCGGACTGAGCGGCTTGCGTCTACCGGTGCTCCCCCGAGTACGATGGTACCTTCCTCGAAAAGAGCCATTTCTTCGCGATGCACGCGAAGCGGCGTCCTTCCGGCCACGATGACCAGGCAGCCATTGGTACTGTGGTCCCGGAGGACGAACTTGTCCCCGCGGTGCTCGATGACCGCGTGGCTGCCGGAAACCAGCGGGGACGGCGCCACAATGTCGTTGCCCGCGGTGCGGCCGAGGGACAACTGCGGACGTGCGACGCCGACGACAAACGAATCCGCGCCAAATGTCAGGTTCAGCCGGGCGGCCGGAGTCTCCCCGCCGGGTCGGGGCAAGATGCTGGTCAGTTCGGCTGCGTTCTTCCAGAGCACTTCCATGCAGTCGACCGGCTGGCGCCTGCCCTTGACGCTGACCGGACCGATGTCGCGCACGCTCTCGCCGGGCGACTCTGGACATTGCGCGAGCGTGTCCTTGGAGGCAAGTATCTGCTCGGCCTTTGCCATCGCCGCCAGCCTCGCCGCGACGTTGACGGCGTCCCCGAACAGGTCTTTTCCCTCCCAGATCGCGTCCCCGCTGTGCAGGCCGATCCTGAAAGAAAGCCGCGGCAGCGGCCCGACCGCCTTCTCGAAGCGCCTCTGAATCTCGCGCGCGGCGCGCACCGCGTCCGCAGCGGAGGCGAAACAGCACATCAGCTCGTCGCCGATTGTCTTGATGACGAGGCCGCGCGCCTGCAGCACGATGCCCCGGGATTGCAACAGCGCGTCCTGGATGTGCTCCCACGCCTGCTTGTCGCCGAAGCGCTCGTACAGCCCGGTGCTGTCGGCGATATCGGCAAACATGACGGTATTCGGCGTGAGGCCGTCAGCCATGGAAGTCGCGCAAATTAAATAACCAATGTAGCACGGCCAATGCAACCGATCTAGCACGGCACGATATCGGCCCCGCGGACCGGGGCCGTTTGCCGACAGGCGCAACCGGTTTCGATTGCGTCCGCATCGTCAGCGCAGCGAGTGCACGAGGAACAGCGCGACGCCGAATACGATCAATGCGCCGGCCTGGTGCGCAGCCGCGAGCGCAACCGGCACCGCAAGCATGAGAGTGGAAATACCGAGCATGATCTGCAGCGCCAGCGCGCCGAGCAGCAGGCCGGCTCCGAGCTTCGCGCGCGGAACGCTCGCCCGGCGGGCCTGCAGCCAGAACCAGGGCACGAGGAGCGCGAGCAACCATGCGATCAGTCGGTGATCGAACTGGACGGTGGCCACGTTGGTGAAGAAATTAAGATACCACGGCTGCGTTGCAAATAGTCCGGGCGGCACCAGGTAGCCGTTCATCAGGGGAAACGTGTTGTACGCGAGCCCGGCGCGGGTTCCGGCGACGAGACCGCCCGAGAGCACCATGACGAAGATCAGCGCGGCGATCGCGACGGCCGACCGTCGCAGCCCGCGCGAATCGGCGCTTTTTTCCGCTGCCGCCCGGGGATGGAGCAGGTCGAGCGCGATCCAAAGCATCGCCGCATAGATCAGGAAGGCAATGCCGAGGTGCGCGGTGAGCCGGTACTGTGATACGCGCGGATCGCCGACGAGGCCCGATTCCACCATGTACCAGCCCATCGCGCCCTGCAGAGCGCCGAGCGCGAATATACCGAGCAGCTTCGGCACCAGCGAGCGAGAGATCCTGCCGCGCAGCGCGAACCACAGAAGCGGCAGCAGGAACGCGACGCCTATCAACCTGCCGAGGAGCCGGTGGATATACTCCCACCAGAAGATGCCCTTGAATTCGGCGAGGCTCATCCCCTTGTTGATCTGCCGGTATTCCGGAGTTTCCTGGTACTTGAGAAAGATCTCCTGCCATTGCTCCTGATCGAGCGGTGGAATCGCGCCGACGAGCGGCTGCCATTCGACCATCGACAGGCCTGAGTGAGTAAGGCGGGTGATGCCGCCGACCACCACCATCGCGAACAAGAGCGCGCAGCATCCCAGCAGCCACCCGGGGATGGCAAAATCGATCCTTCGAACGGGCGCTGTGGATGTGCCAGGCGGGGAATCGGGGGATTGAAGCATGTGCGTCATTGTAGCGCCCCGCCCCGGCGGGCCCCGCACGTTCCATTGCGCGCATGCCGCCCCGCTTTCTGGCGGATCAGCCCGGGATGCCGCGCGGGACCGCGGTTTGACCTATATCAAACGGAATCCGCCGGTGCGGGGCAGGATGACACCATCATATGAATAGTACGAACAGAAACGGAGGATCCCGATGCGCAATGTCCTGACGCTGATCCGCGACGAGCACCGCTCGATTGCCGCGATACTGCACGGCATGGAATACCTGGTCAGGGAAATCGGCACGCGCAAGGCGAAGTTCGACTCTCGCGTGTTCCGCGCAATGCTCTACTACCTCGACACGTTTTCCGAGCGCATGCATCATCCCAAGGAGGACCGTTACCTCTTTGCCGCCATGCGCCGGCGCGGCGGCGACGCCGAAGCCATCATTGCCGAACTGGAGAAGGAGCACGCCGGCGGCGAGCAGTCCCTGAGGCAACTCGAGCAGTATTTGTTGCGCTACGAAGAGGGCGGGGACAAGGAATTTCCCGCGTTTGCCGGCGCAGTGGACCGGTTTGTTCGGGACTACTGGGACCATATGCGCAAGGAAGAGGAAAAAGCCTTCCCGCTTGCTGAAAAACTGCTGACCGAATCCGACTGGGAGGCGATGGACCGCGCTTTCGCGGAAAATCGCGACCCGCTGTCCGCGGAGCGCGAGGTCAAGGACTTCCAGAAGCTCTTCAGCCACATCGTCAACATCGCGCCGCCGCCGATCGGCGTCGGCCCGCGGGGGTAGCCCCGGCCGCGGACCCGGTTTCCCTGCCGCGGAATGTTGCAAATTGCCGCAATACACCGACAGACTTCTGGATGCATCGCGCGACATCGGATAGAGTGCCTTGCCGGATTGGGGCGCTGCCGAACAAGGCGGGCAGCCGGTCAATTCTCGACTGTGCCGATCCATTCGTCCCGCGACAGGAGACTCACCATGTTTGCTATTGTGTACAAGACCGACGGCGTCCCGATCTGCGTCCAGATGCCTGGCGTTTCGCCCGACCCGGTGGTCGTGTGGACTTCCGAAGGCGCGGCCAAGGCCTTCATCGACGCCAGGGGCGGTTCCATCGAATTCCAGCCGATCGCGGTCAACGACGAGATCATGGACAAGCTGGCCCAAGCCATGGGCTGCCCGGTCGAGAATCTCATGGTGGAGCCGTATCCTTCCTAGAGCTCATCTCAAAAATATGACGTGTCGTTGTTTCCCCTCATCCCCGACCCTTCTCCCGAGGGGAGAAGGGTGCTTCTCCCTCTCCCTCCGGGAGAGGGAAGGGGTGAGGGAAAATTCGTGAAGGCGTCATAGGGACAGCTCCACATTGTCGATCAGGCGGGCTGCCCCGAGCTTGGCCGCGCCGAGTATGACCAGTTCGCGATCGCCGGAAGCGGGCGGCTGCAGGTCCGATTGCCTGCGAACGGCGACGTAG